>JALNVO010000254.1 GCA_023231365.1 Fibrobacteraceae bacterium
AAATCCTTGCCCATACCGACATTGTTGCCCGGATGAAAGTGAGAGCCACGCTGACGGACAAGAATGCCGCCCGCCTTGACTGCTTCGCCGCCAAACTTCTTAACTCCGAGATATTTCGGATTAGAGTCGCGACCGTTACGAACGGAGCCTTGACCTTTCTTATGAGCCATTGTTAAGCCTCCTTCGACTTACGGATGGAATTCTTCTTGACCTTTGCGGGCTTTGGAAGATTCTGAGCGATCTTTTCCTTGCGGGTGAGAGGCTTATTCTGAGCCTTCTGTGCTGCAAGCGCCTTGATGCGAGCGCGATTGCGTTCCACAATCTTGGGATCGACTACGGCTGATTCGGATCCGGAGCGGAGTTCCGTGACAAGCACTTCCGTGTAGCCCTGACGATGACCGTTGCGGCGTTCATAACGAGTACGACGCTTTTTCTTGAACACGATCACTGTGTCACCCTTTCCGTGTGCAAGTACTTCTACTTTCACGGAAGAGTCATTCAGGACAGGGGTGCCGACTTTAACTTCTTTTCCAGAGAAAAGAAGAACGGACTTGAGCTCCAGCGTAGAACCGACCGCAGCAGAATCGATGCTCGGAACCTTGTAGGTCTTGCCGAGTTCGACTTTATACTGGAAACCACCTGTTTCAACGATAGAATACATTCTGTTATTCCTTGTTAGGTTGCTGTATCGGAGCCCCAAAATTAACAATTATTTTGTGGAACGTAAAGGCGTTGGTTTTAAAATTTGTTAAATTTTCTGCGAAATTTTGCAAAAGGAATCTTAAATGAACTCTATCGTGAGCCTCGACGGCGACTGGGAAATGCTTTTCGATACGGAAGATTTGGGCATCGTCAACCGCTGGTATGCCACTTACCCGAACGGAACGAGCACTGTTCAAGTCCCAAACGTGTGGGAAAAGTCTGTCGAAAAGATGTCCCTCGCGCAAGATACTGCATACTATTTTAAACGCTTTACTGTCGATGAGAAACAAGTTCCCAAGCGGATCTTCCTCCGCTTCGAACGCATCGCGACTCATGCTTCATTCTGGCTCAACGGGAAATACCTGGGCCAGCATTTCGGAGCTTATACTCCTTGTATCCTCGATACATCCAAAGCGATCAAGCTCGGCGAAGAAAACATTCTTTGCGTGCGCGTCGCCAATATGGGCTCCGCCAACAGCCGGATAGACTTCGGCCGCGACAGCCGCGAAGGCGCCAACGATCGCTATGTGCATCCCGTGGAAATGCCGGTCGGCCTTCCATGGACGGAATATCCATTCGGCGGCATCTATGGACACGTGAGCCTCATTCTCGGCAATACGGCTTTCATTTCTGGAGTCCAACTCGAACCTGACCTCGACGAAGAACGCGTCGCAGTCGATGTGGCTTTCAATAACCCGAGAGGTTTCCAGACCAAGCTCCGCGTGCTGATGAGAAATCCGCAAGGCGTTGTGAGCGAACTCGTTAAAGAGATCAAAATTGAAAAAGAAAACGGTTCCTATCGCTTCATCCTGAGCATCAAGGAGTGGAAAAGGGAAAAATGCGCGTGGACGCTCGATAATCCGAACCTGTTTACCATCGAACTTCAACTCGAAGGCAAGTCAAAAGGAAAGGAAATTTCCGAACATTCCTTCTCTGTTGTCCGCAATTTCGGTTTCCGCAAGTTCGATTGCATCAAGGGCGACTTCTATATGAACGACGCCATCGTCAAAATCCAAGGTGTAGCCTATTCCCAGCACAACAGCGAAGGCGGCCTCTGGAATTCAGACACGGCGATTCTCCGCAAGGACCTCAAAGCAATTAAGGATGCCGGGTTTAATACGATTCGTTCCAATGGAGCTCCTCTTACAAAAGAAGCGCTCGATATCTGCGATGAACTAGGGCTGTTCGTCTTCCAGGAACTTCCCATTCACACTATGCGCTCCACTCCGCACGGTCTCGAAACTGCCCGTAAAGTAATTGAAGACGTAGTAATGGAACAAAAACACCACCCAAGCATTGTTCTTTGGGTGCTCGGGGCAGAAAACGGCGCGCTCGTTCTCGAAAATGGCAACAAGCTGCTCAAGAACGTTGACCAGTTCGATATGTGCCGCCCGGTCATCAGCAACCTCAACTGCGTATTCCTCTCCAACGAAGAAGTGTTCCACAAGGACACAGGCAAGCTGATGGGCGTCACGAATGACAAAATTCTTTTGTACGCCTCTCACCGGATGCATCTCCGTATGAATCCGAATGCAGCTCTTACGGACTTTCTTTCGCATTATTGCGACAAAGAAGCGACAGATGTAATCGTTCCGGATGTGACGCTCGGCGATAGCCAGTTCCAAGATGAATACGAGTCCTTTGTGACTGAAACCAGCGGGAAAATTCTCATCACTCTGAAGAACCATACGATTCTCCCGGATTCAGCGACAGAGATTAAAGGCGTCCGGAGCCTCAAGAACGCAAAGGCGATCAAGTCTACATACAAACAAATTTCTGTGGTTCTCGCCGATCCGAAGCTCTCTATTTGGAAAGACTTTAAATCATTCAATGCTGACGCCAAACGTATTGCACTCAAAAGCAAGCTCACCCAAGCGACAGCCATTCAGAGCAACCCGCTTATTTCCGGTTTTATCCTTGACCAATGGGCGGACTTCGGAGCAGACTTCTGCGGATTAGTCGATGAAAACCGCAAATCAAAAGGACTTGAAGCCTTCGAAAAAGAATTGACGACTCCAACCCGTTTGCTCATTACAGGTTTTGAGCCGGTAAATGCACCTCAAACCGAAATTTCATTCCAATTAGCTCTCCTTAACCAAGCCCGTTTAGAAGACATTGAAATCACCATTTCCATCCTCGACAAAAACGGAAAGAGCGTCAGTTCTTCCAAACACCAAGCCAAAGGCCAGACAAGTCTTACGCCGCTCGGTACATTTACGGTAATCGCTCCCAAAGTGGAAGGCGAGTATAAACTTGTCCTTGAACTCGCCTGTATGGGGAAAACAGTAAGTACGTCTTCAGAAGACATACTCGTGATGGAACCTGCCGATGTCAAGCGCGCAATGAAGGAAGTTTGCTTCCTCGACAATAATGCAGAAACGACTGCCGATGCCAAAGCCGCTCTTGGCGGATCTGAAAAGATCATCTTTACGGCAAACCTCAGTTCTTGGAATGATGAAGTCCTGAATAAAATCGTCGAACTCACCCGCGACGGCGGGAAAACACTGCTCCTTTCCGATATGAGCCGTGAAGATATCGAAACTTTCAACGGAAGCCATCATTTTTCACAAACGATCGAATCCCACTTCACCACAGGGGCTTCGGGAATGAGTCTTCACTATCTTGTGAATGGATCCCCGCTCCTCCCTGAATTCGCAGGGCACCAAGTGCTGGATAACTTGGCATCCGCTGTGATGCCAAGCGTTTCCCTCAACGAACTTCCTGAAGCAACCGTCATCGCCCGCTCTATTTCGCTCATCAATGGCGAACTCAAAACCGGCGTAGACCTCCAGATGCTTCCATTTGGTAAGGGACGCATCGTATTCAACCAGTTTAGCATTTTTGAAGGGCTCGAAACAAACCCGCTTGCAGACAAGGTCTTTACCAAGCTCGTAAAAATTCTCACTGCAAAATAAAATCTAAATTTGACAAATTAAGCCGGAGCGATTTCGTCTTAATTTGTTTTTGATATTTTTTACCGAATTCAGGCAATCAGAAGGATTGTCCCTTAGCATTAGTTGAATCGCATCGCGCGATCTCCTGCACGCTGGGCTGATACAATTTTAAACAAATTGAGCCTATCCAAGCATCGTCAACGCTCTTCTGTGTACGAATTTTCCCAAATTGATTCCAGATGTAGTCGTACTCTCGCATTTTCGCGAGTTCTAAACAAATCAGACGTATAAACTTCCGGCCACGGCTTATGGACACCTCTAAAAACTCAATTTTTATGGCGAGAAGCCGGTTCCCGCCAGGGAACGTCAGGATTCGAAGAGCCGGACTCTGGGCCGGCCCCGAAGGGGTGAGGATGGAACAACGTGACACCGCAACAACGAGAAGCCGGTTCCCTCCAGGGAACGTCAGGATTCGAAGAGCCGGACTCT
>JALNVO010000255.1 GCA_023231365.1 Fibrobacteraceae bacterium
TGACGCCTATTTTTCGAAAATTCTGCATTTCTTGCTCCATCGCCGTTTTACGACCGATAATTGCCGATATATATTCAAGATTATGAGGTTACGGAATATCCTTTTCGTTTTTGGAGTATTTTCCCTGTTCGCAGGTTCCTTTGCCGCGTCTTTCCAGCCGATCGAGGGGACGTTCATCCAATCGTGGCTCTATGCCCCGTGGGCCGATTCCACATGGGAAAAGGAGGCGGAATATCTGAAAAGTTTGGGCGTGACGAAGATTATCGATGGCGATGTCGCCTATCTGAATACGGACGATACGACGCAATGGATAGCGCTGTACGATACTGAACTTCCCGACATGAAGTCCATCTCCTCCGACAAGGACATCATCATGGAAAAAGGGGAAAAATACGGGTTCAAGGTGTATCTGGGGATGGGTGTCGATAACCGCTGGTGGAGTTGGGATTTGATTGACGATGACGACTTCGCGCATTTCAAGGCGGCAATGATCCATTCGGGAAAGGTCGCCCGCGAAATCTACGACATTTACCACACGCGCTATCCAGAAACTTTCGGCGGCTTCTACAGCGTTTACGAGGTCTGGAACCACAACCAGTTCAACGAGGGCGACAGCCTCCGCGACCTTTACGCGGAACGCCTCGCTGCGGGATTCAATATCGTCATTGATTCCCTGAACGCGATCGACCCGACCCAGCCATTGCTTTTCAGTCAGTTCGCAACGGACGACCCGACATCCAAGGACCTCGTGCTGGACGGCGTGGCGCAGGGATTCGGCACGCTCCGGAATACCGAACTTTTCTGGACCAAGTTCCTGGAACTTGCGCATTTCCGTAGCCAGGACAAGATGCTGCCGATGGATGCCGTGGGCGGCGGCGGGCAGAAAATCGATACGGTGGAACCCTGGACGGAAGCTTACGGAAACGCGGTAGCGAATAGCCAAAGCAAAATCGGTTATTACGCGAACATCGAAAGTTTCGCGCAGCCCCCGTTCCCCTTCCTGTACGATAATGACTATACGCCGCTTTACGGGATACCTTACAACAGTGCGGCTCCTGTCGGCAGGTTCGCGCGGCAGATCGCCACGGCGGAGCGGCACGTGAAGGGCATTTTCACTTTCGCCTTTTCGCATTACCATTCGCCGAACAACAACCTGCCCGGCTTCTACGAGGTCCTGCTGGATTACCTGACCAACCAATCGACCGATACGGTGGCGCCCAAGCTCCCCGATACGCTTACGGTCGTGAAGACATTTGCGAAAAATACGGCGCTTTCGACGGACGGGAACGAAGTCGATGACCGCGTTTTCAAGTTTTTCTGGAGCGGCGAAGCGGATGATCACGGCGTGTGGAAAGTGAATCTGTACAAAGGCGATTCCGTCTATGCGTATGCGGTCAATACCCGGAAAGATATGAATGTACCCATTGCCGAGCCGGACTCGATGCTGTTCGCCTTCTATACGGGACGTGCCGCGGAATACGCCTATAACCCGCGCTATACAGGGCCGGAAGAATACCACTTTTCCATCGTGGACGTGTGGGGCAACGAAACGTTTTCGAAATCGTTTGCCTTGGATTCCGTAGCGGATACAGTAAAAATTTCCCTAGAAATGGAACGTGAGAGTCTATATGCAATACCGGATGCGGACACGCTCAGGCATTACTGCACGCTGGACAGTTCGAAATCGCTCGGTTCGGCGGGTATTCTCGCTCGAGGTGTTCCGCGGTCCAATAGGGTTTTTGTCAAGCGTTCTCCCGCTGGATGGAATTTGCATTATACGGCTACAAGTGCCGGAATCTACGAGGTCAAGGTCTATTCCCCGACCGGCGCGCAGATATTCGGTAAAAAGCTCAAAATGAATCCTGGAGCGAACGAAGTCCCTCTCCCGGCGAACGCACTCGGCTACGAACGGTTCTACATCCGGGTGGAAATCCTATAGACCGCTCAGGTCGATTTTGTAGAAGTCCAGAACCTGAATTTTCCCATCCCGCTTTCGAGCGGGCTCATAAACCCTCTGCTTGATGCCCGCAACCCTGTTGCAGGAAACCTGGAAGGAAGACTTCCGGACATTGACGTAGAGCACCTCAATAAAAATCAAAAGAAGATAAATCCGGTGGAATCAAATTGTCGCGACGCTGTCGAGATGATTTGTTTTGCCTATCTAATAAAATAGGAGGAAAATCACTGTGAAAACGGAAGATGTCAAGAACTTATTCAATCAATTCGAAGCGATTGCGAACGAGTGAAGATGTGAAAAAAGTGGAGCGACGGTTGAAAACGGAAGAAACAAAAGTATTGAGCAATCCCACACAAACACAAGGAGATAGAAAATGAGTACACATTGCGTTATCGCCAGGCGTCTGGCTAAAAACGTCATTCAATACGGTTGTATAATCTACGGCGGCGATCTAGACGCCGTTGGTACCCGACTAATCAGTTGGTACAATACGCCGGAAAAGGTAAAGTATCTTTTTTCTTTAGGGCAACTCGTAAATTTGGGAGCGCCCGGGAGCGAAGAAACGGGAGGTGTCATGGCGACGAGAAAAATGGACCCGCCACAACACCATAACATTTGTGAATCGGAACGCAAGATGAATCCAGATATTGATTTCATCGATTATTATTACATCTATGAGAGTGACGACAAGTGGTATTACGAAAACCCGGATAGTTCTTGCAAAGTGCCCTTGGAATATTCGATAAATCGTCTAAAGCACCTTCGCCAGCATCCCGAAGATCTACCGGGAAAATTTCAAAGGGACCGTTCCGATTTGCCGTTCCGGCAGGAAAACGATCGACTCCTCTTGAAGCATGTCTTTTATGAAGTACCGAAGACCGATCCGGAATTCAAAGCGTTACTGGAATCCAGAAATATAGATGTCGACAATGTTTATGGCAGATTGTGTGAAATGAATTTTCCTATCGGCGAAATGGACGATCGTTTGAACAAGATCTTTAGGTATTTCTGTTCCCGTTTTGTCTTCAAGACGGATCCTAACGAACAAGAAATCGTGAAGATTATTCACCGGAAAGCGTCGGAACCGCATTTAGAATCAATCGAGTGGGAATAAAAGACAAAGTTTGTCAAAGGTCCGTTTCTACATTTTAAACAATAGGAAGCGGACTCTTTCCTTTTCGAAAAATCGGCGGTATGAATGTTTTATGGTTGCTGATTGCGAGGACGAGATGATCCGCTTTGAAATGGAGAGCTGTGTCAAACGGGTCAAAAGGAAATGGTTATGGCAGTTTCGTCGAATAGAAAATCTATATTAAATCCCGTAAATTACGGGCGGTAACGAATAATGCAAGCGATCGACTTCTTTTGCGGTGGTGGTGGTATGACCTATGGTCTTCGCCAGGCTGGAATCGATGTTGTTGCCGGAGTGGATTTTGATGCCGATGCCAAGGAAACTTACGAAACGAACAACCCGGGATCGCTGTTCGTTTTGGCCGATGTGAATCGTTTGAATCGAGATTTCTTTGAAAAGGAAATGGGGGTTCAGAAAAACGACGACGATCTTATTTTGGTCGGCTGTAGCCCTTGCCAATACTACAGTTTGATTCGCTCGTCCAAGGATAAATCGGAAAAGTCTAGAGGGTTGCTCCTCAAGTTCTGGAAGTTCATAGATTACTATAATCCAGGCTATGTCCTTGTCGAAAATGTCCCCGGAATTTTGGATAATAAAAGATCGGTTTTGCCGGAGTTTTTACGGCGGTTGCAGAAAAAAGGATATTCGCATATTATTCACGAAGTGGTTAATATGAAGGATTACGGCGTTCCGCAGAATCGTCGACGTTTTTCTTTGATTGCGACTCGCTTGGATAAGGAACTTTCTTTTCCGCAACCGGAATCGCAACCGATATCGATTCGTCAAGTGTTGGGTGCAGAAAATGGTTTCCCGAGAATTAGTGCTGGGCATACGGATGATACCGGGATGTTCCATTCGACGATGCGCCTATGTGAAATTAATTTGAAACGCTTAAAAAAGACGCATCGGAACGGTGGTAATCGTTTGTGTTGGAAAAATGATCCAGAACTTCAGTTGCCTTGCTACAAA
>JALNVO010000256.1 GCA_023231365.1 Fibrobacteraceae bacterium
ATTGTTTGATCTGGAAAATCAGGCATTTCCCCATGATTAATCCGTCTACATAAGCAAAAAAGTTCCTCACCCAAAGAGGCCATTTAAATTAAGTGATTAAAGTGCGCTATATTCCCTATTTTTTCACAAGACCTAAATTTCAGTTAACCAATTAGCCACGCAGTCCAAATTCCAAACGCCCTAAATGAGGAAACTATGGTCGAAAGCAAGCTTCAAATGATTTTATTTCAAATACTTGAAAGTATTAGTTCTTGACTTTCTAAACGCGTCCTAGTTTTCACATTGAAAATAACAAACAACTTTTTATTACGACTGCGGGCAAAAGCGGAACTTGATGACATCCGAATTGACACGGTGTTCTGAAACGATTCCGCAATTCTCATTATCCATTTTAATTTTCATAGATCTCGTTTTTTTAATCCTTGTCAAAACGCCGTTCACTCCATTTCAGACTATCTTCATTTTACAACCATTGCTGTAAGGGGCACCTCTAAAAGCTCAATTTTTATGACGAGAAGCCGGTTCCCTTCGCGGAACGTCAGGGTTCGAAGAGCCGATATTCAGATCGGCCCCGAAGGGGTGAGGATGGAACAACGTGACACCGCAACAACGAGAAGCCGGTTCCCTCTAGGGAACATCAGGGTTCGAAGAGCCGATATTCAGATCGGCCCCGAAGGGGTGAGGATGGAACAACGTGACACCGCAACAAATTGCAGGTAACACATCGCAGATAGCCAACTAGTTCGCTATCATGACCTGAGGCGCCGAAGCGGATGCCGAACAGATAGTATTGACGCTTCACGTCTCCCCTGCGGTTCGGTCATACAACCAAGCAAGCTTGTCTTTGCTGCGCTCGATTTGCATGCTGTTCACTTAACCAAAGCAGTCTTTAGAGGTGCCCTAAGAATAATTGCCATACCGATTTACATATACACTCCTCACTCAGAATACCAGTTAAGGATTTAAATCTCATTGATGCTGTACTTATGATAGACGAATACTAGCATTCATTGGCAAAACGCACCGGCTATACTCGCAAGTTAAAATATCGGCAACTTGATCCTTTACCAAAAGTGCAGAATTTGATAGCCTTACTCTAAGGATCCAAACAAAAAAACGGGGGTTTTCTATTTTTTGTCTATCCTTTCAATCTTTGAGGTGCTATGTCCGCAGTTGGTTCTTTCTTTGCCGAAAACTGGATTTTTATCGTCATTCTCCTCGTTCTAGTTGTCATTATCGCAATAATCCATGCCGTGAGAAAGGTGCTCCGCGAAGGCGGTGGTGCATTCCGTTTGGATACAATCAAAAAAAATTCAGATCCGAACAAAGAATACATCAAAATCAAAGCGCAAGCAATGCTCAAAGATGCGGATATGATCTGTGAAGTTTCCGGCAACCACGTCATCCCCAAGCGCGAAGACTTGGCCATTTTCCGTGCAGCAGTCAAGAGCCGTTTCAAAGTTGCAATGTTCTTAATTGAAAGCGAAAATAAAGTCGCTTATTTTTTCTGTAAAACAGAACAAGGTCTTCACCGCAGGATCGACAACCTCCTTCCGGACAACCGTTCAAAGAACAGCCACTGGCCTTATGCAGACCAAGCAACGGGAGAAAAGCTGCGATTTCCCCGCGTATAGTTAATTTATAAGAAATGGACGATAAACCCTTTCAATCGCTCCCGCTCTACCCGAGCGCAAAAAAAATTCTCGATGAGATTTCAAAAAACAGAAATCTTCTTTTGACGGCTCCGACAGGAACAGGAAAATCGACTTTCATTCCCTGGCTTCTATCCGGGCAAAAAGAAGGCAAGGCGAGAATTGCCGTGTTGGAGCCCCGCCGTTTGGCAACGACAAGCCTCTCCGCTTACCTTTCCCGCCTCTCAAAAGAACCTGAAGGCAAGACGGTCGGTTACAAAATCCGCTTTGAAAGCTGCACATCCAGCGACACGCGGATATTCTTTACCACTTATGGAAGCTTTCTACAATCGGCAATTCACGGTACAACAAATTTTGATTGGATCATCTTTGATGAATTTCACGAGCGCCGAGCCGAAATGGATTTATTACTTGCCCACTTCCTTGCATTACAAAAAAAGAATCCAGAGAATACACCACGCATTGCCATACTTTCTGCGGAACTCAACCGAGAAGAACTTGAGAATTTGCTCGGCGTCGAATGCCTTAAAGTCGGAGTCCCCAGCTACCCCGTCGAAATTTTAAGGCAAAATTCCACCCCTGGTACACCGCTCTCTTCAAACATAATTCGCGCACTCCGCACTTTGGAGCGAAACGGGGTCTGGAATACAACACTCGTTTTCTTACCCGGTAAAGGCGAAATTTCAAGCGTACACAGGGAGGTAGAAGATGCGTTCGGCTACGGCAAATTGGAATTACTTGATCTTTTCGGCGGACAAACTAAAGAGAACGAAGCTCGCATTTTTAGAGAAACAGAAACACCTCGCATAATTTTTACAACAAATGTCGCTGAAACATCGCTCACTATACCCAATGTATCGGGCGTTATCGATTCTGGACTAGAACGCACAACGGAATTTAATCCCATACAAAAGAAAAGCTTCTTAAAACTCTCTCGCATCAGCCTCCAAAATGCAGTGCAACGCACCGGTCGTGCAGGCCGGACACGGAAAGGAGCCTCCATCCGGCTCTGGAGCGAACGCGAAGAAGCTTCCTTCCCCAAGGGGATCATTCCCGAAATTTTGCGAAGCGACCTCCGCCCTGTTCTCCTTGAACACGCGGCTCTTGCAAAACTAGCGGGAATTTTGCCAAGCGAGCTTAAACTTCCGACAGAACCCGAAGCCAAAGCAAAAGAAAGCGCATTCAAGGAACTTCTTCAAAGCCGGTTCATCAACAGCGATGGGACAATTACAGAATACGGCAAAAAAGCATTGGAAGTGCCCATAAGCGATCTCGCACTTGCCAAAGCAATACTCGATGCCCAAAAGCTATCCGAGCTCTCGCTCGCGACATTCGCCGTACTTGATTCAAATGAAGAAACCACTGGCAAAGATCGCGTACCCAAAAACGCAATTGAAATAGCCCAAGACCTCGTTCGCAGAGGAAACCGCACAGCAAAAGAAACAAGGTTTACCTATCAGCGCTTAGAAGATTACTTACAACATAAAGTACCTGAAAAGAAAGCTGCTTCAAGCGAATCAGAAACAGCAAGGCTCTTCTTTGACGCTTTTCCCGCCGCTCTAGCTATCCAAAACGGAAACGCCTACAAATCGCAAACAGCCACATTTCCGTTTTCTCCATCACTCGTGGGCGACGCCAAAGCTCTTCTCGTATTCAACTTGCTCTGCACCACATCTTCCCAAAAATCCGAAATGCATGCAGGGCTCTGTATTAAAATCCCCGAAGAATTTTTGCGATGCAAAAACGAAACCAAGCGCTACGAACTATTGTGGCGTTCCGGACAAGAACGCTACATCGGACTTGAAATCTGCGAGAGCGGCGACCGCGAAATTTCGCGCAAAGAAATTCAGCCTCAAGAAGCAGCGCCGACCGTGCTTGAAAAATTGAAAGCCCTCACAGGCAAGGCTTGGATGGAAAAGCACAAGCGAGAAGATCTTTCGCACTTATGGTTGGATGATCCGAACAAAGTTCTTCTCTGCAAAATGAAACTCGCAAAGGAAAATTTTCCCGACTTCGGCCTTCCCGCTTGGGACGCCAGCGATCTAGACCTCGTTACAGAAGATTTTATGGATTCCGTATTTCTCATGCGCGACCTCTCCCCGGAGCGATTTCAAAAGAAAATGAAGGAATATTTTGGCGAATCAATGATCCCCTGGCTCTTAAAGACCTTTCCGGATTACTTGCCGCTCCCGAATGGCAAACGCGCCAAATACCTTTACTTCGAAGGTTCCCCAGTCGAGCTTTCTGCACGGATTGAAGACTTTTTGCCATTCCGCGGTGAACACTTCATCGCCGATGGCAAAATCAAAGTGCGCTACGATATTCTAGCCCCTAATTACCGCTCTGCTCAAAAGACTTGGGATTTGACAGGATTTTGGCACAATACCTACCCCGACATACGAAAA
>JALNVO010000257.1 GCA_023231365.1 Fibrobacteraceae bacterium
CTCAAAAAGGAGACATACTTCTTTCTGCTTCAGGCACAATCGGAAGAACGGTAATCTACAATGGAGAACCCGCTTACTTTCAAGATTCAAACATCATTTGGTTGAGCAACGATGAAACGCAGGTTACAAACAAATTTTTGTTTTACCTATATCAAATCGTAGAATGGAAAACAGAAGGCGGGACAATTAAAAGACTTTATAATGACAATGCTCTAAAGGTTAAGATTCCCGTCCCACATCTTGCCATCCAGCAGGAAATAGTCAACATCTTAGATCAGTTCAGTGAACTGGAAGCGGAACTGGAAGCGGAACTGGAAGCACGCAAGCAGCAATACGAATATTACCGCGACCAGCTACTCACCCCCCGGAATGTAAACGGCAAATGGATTCTCAATGACGGCGTCGAAGTCCAATGGAAAACGCTGGGGGAAATAGCCTTTTATCCTAAAAATCGTGTAGCTGCTAAAAGTATAAATGCTGAAAATTACGTAGGTGTGGACAATCTGCTCCCCAATAAACTCGGAAAAACGACTTCTGATTACGTCCCTTCTATTGGAAATCTAATAGAATACAATATTGGGGATATTCTTATAGGAAACATCCGCCCCTATCTCAAAAAAATTTGGAAAGCAACTATAGCTGGAGGAACAAATGGCGACGTCTTGGTTATTCGAATTAACACGGCAATGAAAGGAAAAATTCTTCCTGAATTTTTATATCACCTTCTCGCATCAGATTCTTTTTTCCAATACGATTTACAACATTCCAAAGGGGCCAAAATGCCTCGTGGCGATAAGACCGCGATTTTGGAATATGCCATTCCCCTCCCCCCGCTTGCTGAGCAAAAGCGCATCGTCGCCATTTTGGACAACTTCAACGCTCTCGTGAACGACATCTCGGAAGGCCTCCCCGCCGAAATCGCATCCCGCCGCACCCAGTATGAGTACTACCGGAACAAACTGCTGGAGTTCAAAAAGAAAGTGGAATAATTTTATATCGGGAGAATAATGAATGGGAACAAAAGAAACTTCACCATTAAATGTAACTTTCCAATTCTCAGATACAGAGTTTGAAGGACGTTTAGAATTCGAAAATTGTGATTTCCCGGAACTGACGATTTCAAAAGGCCGAGGACGTTTTCCTGAGACCCTAGAAAAATTAGTGTGCAAAACTGGGTCAAAAACATACACGCTTTTGGATTGTACAGTAGACAATACAATAATTAGCGGACAATGTGTCTATCCCGATTTCGTGGTTGAAGGCTCTTTTGATGGTTCTTGCAATGGCGTTGAATTTGTTTTGAACGGCGTTTCGGAATGGATGCTTCGTAATAATTCTTGGGTTGCCAATGACGAAGAAATAAAGAAAAAAAGATGCGAATTCAATATAGACGAAAAATTCAAATTCAATTGTCGCGAGTATTTCTGTAAAACAGAAAATATCGTTCAAATAAAAACTCCGACGACATCAAAAACAGAAATCAATGAATCTGTCAGGATTTCCTTTATTACCGAGGATCATCTTCTTGATTCCAAAGAAATGGCCGAAATTTTAAATAGGGCACGAAGTCTATTTTCTTTATTAATTTGGAATAAATTAAACTACAAACAAATTTGGTTCCTAAAAGGATCGCAACGCTTCAGAATGTTTTCATGGATGTTCAGATTGACAGAAAATTTTGAACCAGAAAGAGATTATGTTTTAAAACAGAATTTCATTTTTCGGGACAAATTATGGGGAAGTATTTTAGATAGTTATTTCAACACCAACGCAAAACGATTTGAAAAATTCTGGAATAGAGCTATCGGTTTAATTCATTATGATGGCTATTTCGGAGACGAAGTATTGAATGCAATAGCGATAATAGACTCTTTCTCAAACAATGTCATTTCCCGTGATGAACATTTGGAGAATACGACCTTTAAGACATTGAAAAGTAAAATTCAAGACACTATTTCACAGTTTAGCGAAAGCAAATCACTTCAAAAAGATCCTATAATTGAAAGCATTTCAAAATGCATCGGAAACCTAAAAAACGGAATCCCTTTAAATTTCCAAGAACGTTTTGAACGCCTCTTAAATTCCAAAGACATTATCAATCCCAATATAAAAGGAATGCTCAATCTATCGTCCGATGATCTCAGAGTGCTAAAAGAAATCAGGGACAAAACGGCGCATGGACAAGATTACGAAAAGAACGGAACGGATTATACTTATGAATGCCAATTGCTTGAAAAAGTAAAGATTCTTCTGATGTATCTCATTTATAAAGATTTCGGGATCAGTGACACTCTGTTTGCCTTGAGCATACGAAATTCATTCAATCAGCACATTTTAAACGCAAAACTGGATTCATACTATAGAGACAAAATAACGGATGATACTCCGTTTTTTAGCGTAACCGAGCTCACTTTGACCGTTGCAAAAAAATATCCATATACCTATTTGTGTGCAAGCTATGATGTTGACAAAAAGACTATGGATATAAATGAAAAGCTAACGGGGTTGGTTAACAAAGAATGGAAATCAGGCCATGTCATTGACTTCATTAAAAGCCAAGATGCATCCTATACAAGCGTAAAATTCATCTCACGAGCGTATTTTATATGTGGAAAAGAACACATACCAATAAATGGAATGTGTATACTGAATTATGATGAACTACCAATAGAATATAAGGAAATTTGCCAAAAGCAATTTATGTAGCATCTTTTAGGCCATCACCACAAGATTGCCGCTTCTCAAAGCCTCTTTGAGCCCTAATTCTTCTAGGCCGGGAAACTTTTTTCAATGAATCTATCTAGATTTAAAGATATGCCACATTATAGGACAGCGGAATCATCAGATAAAAAGGACTCTTTTATGGACGACACGAAAAATTCATCAGAAGAAGGCCAACCTATAATAGAAGTAAATGACTTTACTCCAGAAAGCGCTGAAGAGGATGACCCTCAGGAACCCATCATGGAGGATCCTTTTAATCCGGCCAAAATTAACGTTACTCAAAAAATAGATACGCTACATAATGTAATTGAGCGATTACGTTATAATGAAATTGATATGAACACAGATTTTCAGCGACATGCAGATTTGTGGGATTCAAAAAAAATGTCTCGCCTCATTGAATCTATTCTCATTCGTTTTCCTCTTCCCGCTTTTTATTTTGATGCCTCAAATGATGATAAATGGTTAATTGTTGATGGCCTTCAGAGGCTTTCGTCCATACGAAGATTTATCATAGAGGAAAAACCGAGGACGCAGCTCCGATTGCATGGACTGGAATATCTGACAAAGTTTGATGGAATGTCCTACAACGATCTACCTCGAGCATACAAACGGCGTATAGACGAATGTTCTTTAACCCTCTTTCTCATTCAAAAAGGGACTCCAGAAGAAGTAAAATATTCCATTTTTCGTAGGATAAACACTGGAGGTCTCACCCTAACGGATCAAGAAATCAGAAATGCCATGGCAAAGCCGGAAACACGCGGATGCCTGGAATACTTGGCACAGGATGAATATCTGAAAAAGACAATTGGCGACCAATCTAGACGGATGGTTGATCAGGAATTAGTGCTTCGATTTCTCGCCTTTAAATTTATGGACTATGAAAAGGATACTCGGAACATAACCTCTTTTCTTGACGGAATGATCGAAAAGCTAGACAAAGCAGACGAAACAAAATGCTATCTTTACAAAGAAAATTTTCATACTGCAATAGAGAGATGTTGGCAACTTTTCGGAGATTCCGCCTTTGAAAAACGGACGGATGAAACAGCGCAAAAGCGACACCGGAAGAATTCCACCCTTTTTGAAGTATGGACGACCTCCCTTGTAGACCTGTCCGAAGAGGATATGGGAAGACTTATTCATAAAAAAGAACTATTAATAGCAAAGCATCAGAAATTAATCGAAGCTGACGAAGATTATTTCCGCTCCATTACTTATTCCACACAGAAACGGGATCACTTCCGTATACGTCGGGACAAAGTAAGGCAACTTATCAATGAGGTTCTAAATGCTTGA
>JALNVO010000258.1 GCA_023231365.1 Fibrobacteraceae bacterium
ACGATAATTTGTGGGGACCTCTAAAAATTGGTTTGTGGCCATGGAATCGAGTGAGACCGAGTAAGAAACAGAGACACTTGGCGGTTTAGCGCTTAGTGACTCTGATCCCTGTGGGAGCAGGAACGAAAAGTGACGCACTATTACGATGTGTCGCAACCGATTCCATAAAAAATGAATTTTTAGAGGTTCCCTTGTATAAAACGTTCATACAAAAAATAGGATCAGTCCGGTCACTTACAGGATTACCGTAATCCCGTCCGACCAAAAGAGCAAAGACTGGAGCCTTGAAGTTACAATTCCATGAACCACCACCCCTAAAAGGGATTGCATGAGCAGGCCACTAAACTGCACAACAGGGGGCTATCTCTAAATCATCATTCCCTGTCCGAGCAATTCTTCCTGACTGTCTCCAGATAATCTTTCTTTTGCTGCCACCAGACATATTTCACCACTTGTTCTTCGTTCATCGCGGACGGACAGCCGGATGTCCCCATCCATCGCCCGGTACCGATATTTAGGGCACCATATGATGTGATACTTGCATTCATGGACCGTATGGCTTATTTTCCCATGTCCTCATCAACTTTCCTGGTCTACTGTACTTCAAGCATAGCTATAGAACTGTAACCCCGCGCAATGCACGGGGGTTTCTTTTGACTAAAAATGCGCGTTTAAAGTATTACTCCGGACTCAGATCGAAAAACGCCGGGCGTAGATAATGTAGAGCCGGCCGTAGCTGAAATTGATGCCGGAGTCGTCCCGGTACAGCGAAGAAAGCGTGTTCAGCACGAAATATATGCCGGTGAACCATTTTTCGCGGCTGTACAGACAGGCGGCGCGGACAAGAAACGCGGGGTCGACGTGGAGCCCGCTTTCCGCGTCGGTCCGTTCCAGATTGCCCCCCATAGAAAACGAGCCGTTCAGGAGCCACCGCGGGGTGATGACCCAGTTCCAGGAATAGCCGGCGTTGAGCCCGAGCAGAAGGCTTGTAATGCTGTGCATTCCTTTGAAGTTGAGCGAGCTGTCGGAGTCGATTCGCAGATACTGGAGGGTTCCGCCGATGAGAAGGCTCCCTGCGGACCGGAGCTGTCTTTCGCTCTGGCTGAAGGCAGCCTGATATGAAAATTTACGACCGTTGAAAATATACTGCACGCCGAGGGACGCCGCGAGAATTTTCAGATCGGGGCAATCGGCCGAATCATAGGCTAGTGTATCGTTGTCGATATAGAATCCACGGTAGTGTTCGAGGGAAGCGTCCAAGACGTACATTCTTCCATAGTGGTTAATCTGGAGATCAAACGCCCGCGTGCGGAGGTAATGATCGTCCTGCTTCGCACCGGCGTCTATGCCAAGCGCAATTTCGAAGGGAATTTTCGGATAAGCGATGCCGATACCGATGGAGGCGGGACTGTTTGGCAGGTAGTCGGTCTCGCCTGCCTCTTTGCTTTCCTGCACGCTGAGCGTCGTGAGGCCGGCGTAGAGAGAGGCCTTCACGATCAGGCTCGAATCGGGTCTGATATAGGTCGTGTCCATTGCGGCATGAACCCGGAGAAGTCCCGCAAAAAAAATAACGGCAGCCTTCGCAACGAATCCGGACAGGCGGATTCCACTCATTTGGAGATGATCAGTCCTCTGCATTTCTTGTCTTCGTATTTTCCATTCTGAACTCCGCACGTTCTACGACCTCGCGAAAGAAGATAGCTCGCCTGCGCCTCGTTGTCAAATCGCAGGGGACGCACCGACAGGCCCCGCCAAGAAAAGATTGAGACCTGATTTCAGAGCCATTAAATTTAAGCTCTGCGACCAGCTGCAAAGCCTATTTACGGATAAGCTCTAAATCCTACCCCCATAATGGGCAAATTTTAAAGTCAGCGTCTGCCAAAATTCAAAAAGCACTGAAAAACAGCCTATTCTCCGTGAACCAAATCTCGCACGAAATTTTGTCGATTTGTTCGACAAACATCGTATAAAATAAAACAAGGACAGAAATTACAGGCATCTGGAAATTTTCTTCTGCACAAGTAGAACAAGCCCGTAGACCAAAAACGACCTGAATTTTCACGTCCCCACTTTTCACATAAAGGCAGCAAGCCCATTCCTCCCCGGCCCTATCGGAACAGCTTTTGGCAAGCACCATCAAACCCCAAAAATTTCCGGCAGCCCCCTCAGAATCTGTTTTTCTGAAAAGACCGGATCGTCTTAAAAATGCATTTGTGACAGAACGAGCCCGATACTGAAAAGAATACCGAACAAAAGCATGTTTCTTGAAGTTTCCCCAAGAACGGCATTCAACTGTCTTCCTTCATGGATTTTCACCATTTTTTTCCATGTAAAAACATGCGCAAAGAGGTAAGGAAGCGAAAGAACGGCGGTCATCCAGCTTCCGGGAATTGCAACGCCGAAGCCAAGGACTGCGGCAGCGAGGCCCAGAACGAGATAATAAAATTCTCCGAACCGGCCTCCGATCCGTACAATGATCGTTTTTTTGCCATCCCTCGCATCGCTTTCCCGGTCGCGGAAATTGTTTACGACGAGAAGCGTATCAATCACCAGCCCGCAGGCGAGAGAAGAAAGCGCGACCTGTGGGGTATAGGACAGCGCTTGTACATAATAGGTTCCACCGACAGGAACAAAGCCAAAAAAGACAAGAACGAGAATATCGCCCCAACCATGATAGGAAAGCGGATAGGGGCCTGCCGTGTAGAAAAAGGCGAACAACACACAGAGAGCTCCGATCGCGATTAAAGGCCACCCGCCATAACCGATGAGCGTAAGCCCCGCAAGACAGGCGGCGACAAGCGTAATCGCAATGCCTTTTTTCATGGATTTCAAGGTGATCCACCCTTGAGCGCAGGCCCTCCTCGGGCCAAGCCGGTCTTCTTTATCCGAACCATGGAGGCAATCAAACAGGTCGTTGATGAAATTCGCAGCGATCTGCATCAGGAGTGCGAATAAAAGACATGTCAGAGCCGGTCGCAGGAAAAATCGGCCATCGGAGTACGCGAGTGCAGATCCGATGAGGACGGGAACCGCCGCCCCCGTGAGCGTTTTGGGCCGTGCAGCAAGAATCCAAGCTTTTGGAGAGCCGCATCGGACAGCACACTGATCTTTTTTCTCAAGACTTTCTGCCATTATTTTCCCTGCATCAGATTGACGTGAAGGCAATATAATTAAAGGGCACCTCGAAAAATTCGAGCCCGGGGCGTCACATACCCACCGGAAGCCCCATTTAACCGGGCAAGTCATGCCGGCACCTCTTTTTCAGGCGGGTTCGACGAGGGACAGTTCTCATTCTTGTTTCCGAATAGCCAAAAGCCTCGGCGAAATTCATGACAATTTGTTTCAAAAGGAAAAGAAGGTTCCATCCAAATTCAATCGTCAACTTCAATCGCTTGGTCTTTCAGGGACAAATCAATGGAAGGAAAATAGGCATACGTTCTGTTCTCAACTTGAGCGAAATCCCGCTGGAATGTCCCCAACCCAAGCCTATATTCTCCGCACGAGGACGTGGAGCACAACGAGCCCGAGAAGCGCCGCGAATGCCGCCGCGTAATAAGCGTAGTCAAGCCCGCCGATCTTGTCGCCGATACCCACCACCACAGGCCCGAGCGTCTGACCGATACGGAGAATCATCCCGTTGAGGGACATAAAGGCCCCGCGCTGATTATCCGGAGCCATATCCGCAATGGCCGTCTGGAGATGGGGCATGTTCAGACCTTGAGCCGCACCGAACACGAGAATGGGAAGAAGCAGAAGCCAGAGATACCCGATGTGAGGCAAAAAAATGCACACAAAAAAATACAGGACAAAAGCCGTCTTCAGCAGCGCCATTTTGCCGAACCGGCGCGAAAGCGTCCCTGCCTGGGAAGCGAAAAGCGCGGTAGTCAGTGAACTAAAAGAGACGAGCAGGCCAATTTTCGGAGCGGAAAGGCCGAATTTCTGATGCATGAGAAATGGATTATAAGTAATGAAAGCCCCGTAAAGGATAATGAAAGTGAGGATGCCGAGAAGGAACATACCCG
>JALNVO010000259.1 GCA_023231365.1 Fibrobacteraceae bacterium
ATAGCCCCGACGGACGGGCGCGTTAAAAAGAAGATGGCCGAGCGAGAAAAGGCTGAAAAAGCCGCCGCCCTCGCAGCAAAGCGGCCGGGCCCGGTTCCGGCAAAGGAGACGAGGCGCCTGTTCTACGGCGCGACATACATGTTCGACTTCTTTGCTGAAAGCCTCGGCCTGAAGGCGGATCTACAGAAATGCTTTCCGGATGCCTGGCGACAGATTCTTTCCATCGCATATTTTCTGATTCTCGAGAACGACAGCCCGCTTTACCGTTTTGAAAAATTCGACGCGACACACAGGCATCCTTTCGGACAGGACATCGCCTCGGCCAGAAGTTCCGAACTATTCATGGCGATCCGCGATGAACAGATTAACGCTTTCTTCAGGCTGCAATCAAGGCGCCGGACTGACGAGGAATACTGGGCTTACGACACGTCCTCCATCTCGAGCTATTCCGAAATGCTGAAACAGGTGCAGTACGGCAAGAACAAGGAAAACGACAGACTCCCGCAAATAAATCTGTTGCTTGTGTTCGGTGAAAAATCGGGGCTTCCGTTCTACTATCGGAAACTTGCCGGCAACATCCCGGACTCGAAGACCGTCGCAAGACTTCTGCAGCAGCTGGTGACGCTCGGCTTCGACAAGTCGAAATTCGTATTCGACCGCGGATTCTATTCGGAAGCGAATGTCAACGGGCTTTTCCGCGAACATGTGAAGTTCCTCGTAGGGATGCGGCTGTCATCGACGTTCGTCCGGAAGCATCTTGACGGGAACATGGGCAGGATCAGGCATTTCACGAATTTTGACGAAGGTATAAAGACCCATGGCTACACGGTTCCCGCCGAATGGGATTACACGCAGGAGCGTCCGTACAAGGGCGACATCGTCAAGGGCAAGAGAAGGATCTATCTGCACTGTTTCTTCAGCATGGAAAAGGCGCTGGAGGAGGAATCCGATTTTGAGACGAAGATCTCCGGACTGCTCAGGGAACTGCGTGAAAACCAACGGGTCGAGGAGCACCGAGACGACTACAAAAGATTCTTTGACTATAAAATGACGCCGAAGCGCGGAGTCGTCATCTCCGAAAAGACGGACGCCATCGACGAGGCGCGGCGCTATTTCGGCTATTTCTGTCTTGCTTCCAACGAAAAAATGGAGGCGTTCGACGCCTTGCATATCTACAGGATGAGGGACGTTGTCGAGAAGGCGTTCGGCAACCTGAAGGAACGCCTGAATATGCGACATCTGCAGGTTTCATCGGAACGCTCGCTGGACGGCAAGTTATTCGTGGAGTTCGTCGCGTTGATCCTGATTTCGCACCTGCACAAAAAAATGAAGGACTCCATGCTGTACAGGCAATATTCTCAACAGGAAGTCCTTGACAAATTGGACATAATCGAATGCTTCGAAGAACCCCGCTCAAATCTGCAGGTAGGTGAAATCCTCGAAAGGCAAAAATTGATTTATGAACGCTTGGATGTCCCTCTCCCTACATCGTTAGGCGATGCGGGAATATAGGATTAAAGGGTTCTTTTTACCTCGTCAATACAAGTAGCTGCAACGTCTGCACTTTTGTTTGCTTTTTTATTAAGGGTGCATAAGGAGCCGCCATTCTGCTCTGGGAATGAAAACGTCGGAGGAATTTTTTACATTAAAAACAGCTACTTGACTGGTCCAACTATTAAGCGGAAAGAGCACGTTTCCAGGCTATTAAATCTTCATCTATTTCCCGTACGATGTATTTCATGGCATCCATTCCTTGCATAACATAGTTTTCCGAAAATCCAAATCTAATGTATACAATATTTTCAGAAAATCCAAACCAAGCGGACACATTGCCTAAAACCCGCTGTACATCCGGAACTATGCGGTGACGGCGACACAGAAAGAAATTTTGCGGGTCTTCGGCCTTGATGCGCAGGCTATATTGAAAATCGAAAATGAGACGATCAATCTCCATCGACGACAAGATTGCGAAGGCAAAGCTGAAACTGGAAAAAGTCAGAATCCGCTATGAATCGGTCAAAATGGAACTGAAAAACCTGATGGACAAACGCGAAGAATTGCGCCCCAAGCAACTTGTCGTAGCCATGAAGGACAGCGACAGGACCTTTGACGAAATACTGAATTTTATCAGAAAGTAGTCAAAAAAAATCGATGCAATAAACCGCGCCGGTGCTTCGTTGCCCAAAGAAAACCTGTTTTTAGTGTTAAAATTGCTGGAAGTTGAGAATTATATAAAACAAGCTTTTTTACCCACGGTTATTGACGAAGTACCGTATTTTGGTTATATTCGTTTTAGGGTTTTTCGTCTCAGAATTTGTTTTAACATTTGGGGCTATATGAAGAAAATTCTTCTTGTCTGCACGTTGATTTTTTGTGCTTTTGAATTTGGTTTTGCTAAGAGTGCAGCTTGGTCGGGGAATACAGCGAAGGCGTTTACTTCGGGTTCGGGAACGCCCGTTAATCCTTATCTAATTGCAACAGCAGAAGAACTGGTTTTGATGCTGACCAAGGCTCAGGATTCCGTTTATTTTAAACTTGCTGATGATATTGTCTTTAACGATGGGGATGCGTCAACTTGGGCTACCAAGGCTCCGAAATATCAATGGCCCATAGTGGGCGATACGACGAAGTGGTCTCGGGCGAGGCTGGATGGAAACGGACATTTTATCAGTGGCATTTATATCAATAACGATAAAAGCTATCAAGGATTCTTTGGCGTATTTAGCGGGGTAATAGAGAACCTCACGTTGAAAAATTCCTTTATCAAGGGGAATGATTATGTGGGCGCTTTGGCTGGTGTTTTATTCAAGGGCGGTGAAATTCGGAATACCAAGGTAAATGCTTATGTTTATGGCAATGATTTCGTTGGTGGGCTTGTTGGCTCGGCGGGTACTCCTCTATATGACGATTCTTTTGTTGCAAATAGCAACTTCAACTTTTACAACGTTTCTATGTCGGGTAAGGTTGTCGGCCGTAATTATGTTGCAGGTATAACTGGCTATGCGACAAGTAGTTATTCTGTTGCTAGCTTGGTAGGATTCGAAAATTACGCGGATGTCTCAGGAACTATCATGGTCGGAGGGCTTGCTGGGAAAATGTACTTTGATGTTCCACTTGATACAATATTTGTTTCTTTTGGGAAAAATTTGGGACGTATTACGGGTGATTCTCTTGTTGGAGGAATTGCTGGCTTAGTGATTTCTGAGCGTAGTGGCCCCGAGGATGCTCTTATATATACTAATCTTTATAATGTGGGTATTATCACGGGAACAAAGCGTGCTGGAGGCTTGTTTGGGGCGGCGACCTATTCTCGAATTACTTCTTCTGGAATTAAGTTGAGCAACAGTTATAATGGAGGCGATGTTATTGGTGCCAGTGGCTGGGGCTCAGTTGATTCGTTGATTTATTCTGGTCTTTTAGGTGTCTTTGATTTGAATTTGGATAAAAAAGATTCAATTGTAGAGTACTCCGATTCGCTAGGGCCTAATTTTATGCCGGATACGGGTGCAGTAAAATTAAATAACGGATATCCTTTGCTGATATATTTTATGGAAAGGCCGCTGTTTGATAAAGGGAGCGGAACTCATGAAGATCCCTATTTGATTGAGTCTTTTGCGGCTTTGTTCCGTTTTGAAAAACATGTAGATGCTAACACAAAGAATGGTGGTTTTTCTTTTTACAAGCAGACTGCTGATATCGAGCTTCCGAAAAATGTTTCAAACAACTGGATTCCTGTTGATGCAGACTCTATTTTGTATGATGGAGATGGTTATTCTATATCGAATTTATCTATTGAAAATTCTTTGAAAGATACTGTCGGTTTTTTTAGCAAGATCAATCATTCGCAAATTAAGAATTTGACTTTTAAGAATGCAAAGATAAAGGGGAATTTTTATGTAGGCATAATGGCGGGATATTCTGAGTCCAGCTTTTATGAAAATACAAAACTGTATGG
>JALNVO010000260.1 GCA_023231365.1 Fibrobacteraceae bacterium
ATGAGTATTACACATGATCCATCAGAATACATTAAGGGACTTTTACAGATTCTTGCGTCAGACAAGAAACGAATCGGATTCCTCTTCGGAGCGGGGACATCTCTTTCCAATTCACATA
Organism: Fibrobacteraceae bacterium; assembly: GCA_023231365.1. Lineage (GTDB taxonomy): Bacteria > Fibrobacterota > Fibrobacteria > Fibrobacterales > Fibrobacteraceae > Hallerella. Next base: position 119 of record JALNVO010000260.1, read on the forward strand.
TTGGTGTAACTATACCCGCGATTGCTCAATTGACAGATCAAATCGTAAAAAAATTTGATGACAATCTAGTTTACAAAAAAGCATTGTCCGAAATCAAAAATGAACTTGGAGAAAAACGATTCACTATTGAGCAAATTCTCTCAAATCTAGAATCGAAGAAATTATTGGTCTCTTCGGGGAAACTGAACGGGCTTACGAAGGCTCAGTTTGAGGATTTGATCAAACAAATTAAAGATAAAATACTTGATAATGTATCCATTCATAAAAAATTTTTAGGCGATAATCCCAAGTTGATAACAGATACAGCTCATTACAAATTCGCTCAATGGATTGGACGAGTCAGCAGAAAAAATCCAATTGAAATTTTTACAACGAATTACGATTTTTTATTTGAGCTTGGTTTGGAAGAAGCACAAGTTCCTTTTTATGATGGATTTGCAGGCAGTTTTGAGCCTTTCTTCTGTCCAGAGACGGTCGATGATATTCAGGTATACCCTAAGCTGACAAAACTTTGGAAATTGCATGGCTCTCTTGGTTGGGATTACAATGAAGCTAAAGGACGAGTGATTAAGAAACATCATTCTGAAGGGAAACTGCTGATTTATCCTTCGCATCTGAAATATCATGATTCTAGAAAACAACCATACGTGAGCCTGATTGATCGCCTGTATTCCTTTTTACAGCAGCCGGATTCGATATTAATTACCTGTGGCTACTCGTTTGGAGATGAGCATATCAATGAACGAATCATTTCCTCTTTGAGACGATCTGACTGTTCTCATGTTTTTTCCTTATTGTTTGACAAAGAATCTAGGGGGATAGCATCACTTGCTGATAAGGATAATGAACTTCGGAAATTGGCCGAAAGTTGCAGTCGAATTTCTGCTTATGGGACGCGTTCGGCTGTTATTGGTTGTAAATATGGAGAATGGAAACTAAAAAGTGAACCCTCTAAAGAAGATACCCCGCAAGTCAATACTTATTTTGACGAGGATTTCTTAGTAACGGCGGAGGTTGGTGCTAAAGGGAAAGGTGACGAACCTTGGACTGGAACAGGAGCTTTCATTCTGCCGGATTTTTTCAAATTGGTTGTATTTTTAGAAAGCATGATGGCTTCCAGTTCGGCTGATGGGAGATAAAATGAGACCAACTGAAATAGGAACTGTTGATAGCGTTATAGGGAATTCAATATCCATTCGGATGCAAGACGCATATCTATCGAATATGCCCGTAATTGATGGGGTCGTTTACCGTATTGGTCAAATCGGTTCCTTTGTAAAGATCCCGCTTGGATACGCCCAATTGTATGGTATTGTAACTGAGGTTGGAGCCTCTGCAATACCAGAAGCCATGCTGGAGTTGGCAAAGACAGATCCTTCGCTTATACAGGGAAACCGATGGCTAAAGGCAGTTCTTGTCGGAGAACAAGTCGGCAATCGTTTTGAACGCGGAGTTATGCGATCTCCAACGACTGGAGACGCCGTCCATTTGGTTTCTATTGAGGATTTGAAAATCGTTTATGGAGTAGAGCGTGATGAAAATGACACGAGTTCCATTGTTATCGGTAATATTAGTGCGTCAGAAAGTTTAGATGCCCGAATTGACTTAAATAAGCTCATATCTAGACATTGTGCGCTTTTAGGCTCGACAGGCAGTGGAAAGTCGAATGCCGTTACCGTCTTGTTGCGTTCTATTGCACAACAGAAGTTCCCGAGTGCAAGAATTTTGATTATTGACCCCCATGGTGAATATGGAGACGCTTTGGCTGATATGGCAAAAGTCTTCAAAATCGGAGCGATAGGAAGTGAAACGGAACTAGAAATTCCTTATTGGGCTTTGCCGTTTGATGAATTGATTTCCATTTTTCCTGGTAATTTGAATGATGGGCAAAAAGATTATATCCGCGAAAAAGTCTATAATATGAAGCTCGCAAACCTCAAAAATTATTCGGGGGTAAGGAGCCAAAGCATTTCGGTTGATAGTCCCATTCCATTTTCAATTAAACAACTCTGGTTTGATCTCGATAATTTTGAAAGATTAACATTTGAATCAAACCGGACAACACCGACAACGCTCCTCAAAGCGGGAAATGCAGATAAACTTCAGCCTAATGAATATCCAGTCTGCGGAATAGGCTCAGCAGCTCCATTTGCCAATAATGCAAGAAAAGGAATACTGTCATTTTTAGATGGAATGAGATCCAGAATTTTAGATCCTAGGTTTTCTTTCCTTTTTAACGGGGCGAATTATTCCCCTACTCTAGAAGGAGCCGTAGCTACAGATATTGATCAGTTGTTTCAGAATTGGTTTTGTCATGATAAAATTGCGTCCATCATTGATCTTTCTGGAGTGCCGTCTCAAATTATGCAGACTATTTCGGGGGTTTTACTGAAAACCGTATATGATGCTCTTTTTTGGGCTCAAAAAACAAAAGTCGGAGGAAAATCACAACCTCTCTTAGTAGTTCTAGAGGAAGCTCACAATTATTTAAAATCAGGTGAAGAATCTTCCTCGTCTCGAATTCTTCAGACTATTGCAAAAGAAGGCAGAAAATATGGCGTAGGTCTATTATTGGTTACGCAGAGACCATCCGAACTTGATGAAACGGTACTTAGCCAATGTGGGACCATGATCGCCTTGCGGATGAATAACGCTAAAGATCGAAGTCATATTTCAGGAGCAATGCAAGACGATTTACAAACAATGGCTGATATTTTGTCCAGTTTACGTACTGGTGAGGCAATCGTTACAGGAGAAGCCGTAAAAATACCTTCTCGAATTAAAATATTTAGAGCTCCCTATTCCCCCAAAAGTTCAGATCCCATTGTTTCAGAACAATGGTCGCAACCAAAGCCAGATGGAACCGATTATACTGTTGTGGTTCGCAACTGGAGAAATCAAAGTTTCAACTAAGGAGAAACAATATGCCTATGCCCGAAATGATTCCCGTAACCTCATCCAATATTGCAGCTATTGGATACGATCAAGCATCACAAGAAGTGTATGTTCACTTCTTGAATGGCAGTCTCTATGTCTACCGAGGAGTACCTGAATTCCTTTTTGAAGAATTCAAGGTCGCTTCATCCTATGGTTCATTTCTTCATAGAAATTTTAAGAATGCGTACCCCTATGAACGATTAGAGTAGACCATTCATGAAATCCTCTGAAATCAAATCTCTGTTCACCCGTTTTGAGTCTGCAGCCTCCACCTATCAGAATGTGGAATGCTGGAGTGCCCGGGAACTCCAGAACCTTCTTGGCTACAGCAAGTGGGAAAATTTTGCCAAGGTCATCGAGAAGGCCAAGGAGGCTTGCGGCAATGGGGGTTTCACCATTTCCGATCACTTTCCTGACGTCAGGAAGATGGTGCCCATCGGTTCGGGAGCTATGATATGAAGTCTGTCCGCGCGCAAGAATCCCAGAATATCGAATATAAGCAGTCGTGGCATGACGATTATCTGAAGTGGATCTGCGGCTTTGCCAACGCGCAGGGCGGGCGGATTTACATCGGCAAGGACGACTCCGGTAAGATTGTTGGAATCCCCAAAGCGAAAAAGTTGCTGGAGGATCTTCCCAATAAAATCCGGGATCAGCTGGGGTTGATGCCGGAGATCAATTTACTGGAGGAAGACGGTAAAAACTTTCTGGAAATCGTTGTCGAGCCATCGACGGTACCGATTTCCTTGCGCGGTTCCTATTACTGGCGTTCGGGTTCGGTGAAGCAGGAATTGAAGGGCCATGCGCTGACGGAGTTCCTCTTAAAGAAGATGGGTAAAACCTGGGATCGTCTCATTGAAGAAAATGCGA
>JALNVO010000261.1 GCA_023231365.1 Fibrobacteraceae bacterium
CAAAGCTGTCCGTCCAAGGCGATTCTTCTTATAAAGTCTGATTTCCAGATACTCTTTTACCCGGGAAAACATCCAAAGTTTATGAAGAAGACTGGGTAGGATCGTTCAATATAGTTTTCTACGCTTTCGATTCCGCCTCAAATAAATGGACCAAGATAGATCTGGGAACTATTTCCTTCGATGGAGGAAGTAGTTTTGGCGAAATTTCACAAAAAGACGGAATCTGGCACTTAAAAATAAGGTAACTTTCCTTTAAAATTTTATTTTTGTCCTGCTGTGAGAATAACCAAGCTTAAAATTTTCGGATTCAAATCCTTTGCACAACGGACGGAAGTCTCCTTCCCGGGTAATGGACTTACTGCCGTAGTGGGTCCGAATGGTGCGGGCAAATCCAACATTGTGGATGCCATCCGCTGGGTGCTCGGCGAACAGCATGCATCCGTGCTCCGTATGGATAAAATGCAGAGCGTCATTTTTTCCGGCACTGAAGAACGCGCCGCGATGAGCATGGCAGAGGTTTCCCTTCTTATTGATAACAATACGGGAGATCTCCCTTCCGAATATACGGAAGTAATGGTCACGCGTCGGGCACACCGGAACGGGACGAACGAGTATCTGATCAACAACCAGGAATGTCGCCTCAAAGATATTCAGAATTTGTTTTTTGATTCAGGGCTCGGTTCCGGCAATTACTCGCAAATGAATGAAGCGATGATCCGCAACGTACTTGCCGACAACCCAGAGTATCGCCGCAAAATTTTTGAAGAAGCCGCCGGAGTCAGTAAATACAAGCAGCAACGCAAGGAAACGGTTCGTCAGCTGGAAACGGTCCGCATCAACATGGAACGCGTTGAAGACAACTTGCGCCACGAGCAGGCCTCTGTCCGTCAATATGAAAAGCAAGCGGAAAAGACTACCGAGTGGAAACGCCTTCGCGCCCGTCTGAAAGAATTGGATCTCTCTATGAGTTTGGATAGGCACGAAGAAAACCGCAAGAATATGATGGTTTTGAGCGATGCCAAAATCCGCGTTGTCCACGAACAGGAAGCGAATCAGACGCGCCTTGCGGAACTCGAAGCAAAGATTGAAGAAAAAAAGCTCGCTATTTCCGGCGATGAAGAAAATCTCCGAAATTTTGAAAATGCGGTCAAGGCTGAAGAACTTGCCTTGAACGACTTGAATAACGAGATTTCCCGTTATAGGGATTCTCAAGCGAACATCGACGCGACGATCCAGAAGTATGAGCTGGAAATCGCAACTTCTGAAGAGCAGATAAATTCCCTGCACTCGGAAAAAGACCGTTTGGAAGAAGAGACGAAAGCTCTCGGTGCAGGCGAAGCTCTCTCAGAGAAGGAACGCCAGCTTGCAATTGAAGAAGAAGCTTTGATGGTCCTCCGCGATACCGTGGACGAACTTCGCGAAGAGTCCCGGACTCTTTCCGAAAAACGGATCGCGGCACTCAATAAAGCGAACAGTCTTCGCTCCCGCTGGCAACGTCTGGATGGCGAAACAGAAATGCTTCGCCAGGATATCGAAAAGCGGAATGCAGAAAAAGCCGAACAGGAACTGCGTAAGCATTCATCGGAAGACGCTCTCGCTGCAATAGACTCTGGTAAGGAAGAAGCTGTAAAGGATAAAGAAAACTTTTCCGAGCGCAAGATAGTCCAGGAAGAAGAAATTGAAACACTGAAAGCTTCCCTTGCTGATGAAGAAAAGAAACTTTCTGCAGCAGAGAGCAAGCGGGCAAGCCTAGTCTCGAGAATTGAAGTTTTGCAGGGAATGGACAGCGAAGCCGACGCGGGCGCCGATTGGGTCATTACGAATAAAGCGTCCGATGTAGAAGGCCTTTTGGGAACGATGCTAAATGCAGATTCCAAATATGCAACTGAAATCGAATTTGCCTTAGGACGTGCATTGAATGCCGTAGTCACAAAGAATCCAGCTCATCTTGATGAACTTCTCAGATCTTTGGACATGGCACAGGCCGGTTCCGCTGTTTTTGTAACGGAAGTAGATTCAACGGAAACCTCCGAAGACTTTCCTGTGCGTCCCGGAGTCATTGGTATAGCGTCAAAATTTGTCAATGCTCCAGCCTTTTTGCAGACATTCATCTCCCGACTTCTCTCTAAATATATTTTAGTGGAATCTTTTGCAACGGCAAAAGCCCTCGCCTTAGAGTTTTCCACAAAGGATTATTGGTTTCTTTCGCTGGACGGGCGAGCCGTTTCTACCTCAGGCATTGTATGTGGAGGTCGCGGAAAAGGCGAATCCCTCGGAATTTTGGGACGCCGCGCCGAAGTGGAAAAAGACAAAAATGAGCTCAATGCAGTCGCTCTTGAAATTGAAAAATTGAAGAATTCCAAGGACCGGCTTGCTGATCGTTTGGAAGAAACCCAGATGATGCTCGCAGAAACGAACGATTCCATCCGCGAAGCGGAAGAAAAGATTCGCTCTGGTTCTGCTGCGGAAAAAATTCACAAAGATGTCCTTGCAAATATTGAACGCCAAGTAGTCCGCATTGAAAGCGACATCCGGAATGCAGAAGACCGCATCAGGAAAGCGGAAGGGGAACGCGCTAGCGATACTGAGTTAGCTCAAGCAGAAGCTTCTGCCAAGAATTTGGAAGAAGAATATTCGAAAGTGATGGACCGTCTTTCTGAAGAAGATTTGCTTTTCAAGGAAAAGGACGAATCCGTTAAGGAGCTCCGCACAAAACTCGGTTCCGATCAGAACACCCTCCGAGCCAATCTCTCCCGCATTGAATCCATCGGACAGCAAGTCAAGCTGCATTTGGATATCATCGCCGGTCGCAAAAAGGATATTTCCTCACTGGACATCCAGAAAGAAGAATTGAAAAACAAGGAACAAGGCGTTTCAGACCGAGTTCAAGCAAAGGATGCGCTTCTCCGCCAAAAAGAAACGGAACGCGATGCGGCGCGCGAACGCTATAACGTAGTCGCCGGCGATGTCGAAGAATGGCGCTCCGAAGTCAAAGCCATCAATACACAGCTTTTGGAACGCGCTTCCAATTTGAACGATATTACGCTCCGCATAGGGGCTTTGGGATCGAACATCGACCGCATGCGTGAACGCATCGCAAGCGAATGGGAAGTGGATATTGATCATCCCGATAATGTCGTCCGCGTAGAATACGAAGAAAAAGAAGCCCACAAAGAAATCAATGATCTCCGCGCAAAGATCAAGGCGCTAGGTCCTGTCAATGTGGATATCATGGATAACTTTGAAGCGGAAAAAGCCCGTCTTGCCGATGTGGAAAAGCAGTTTAACGATTTGGACTTGGCACGCGCTTCCCTAGAACGCACTATTTCAAAATTGGATGGCATTGCCCGTGACCGCTTTCTCGAAACATTCCGTCACATTCAGAAGAACTTTCAGGATGTATTCAGCCGCGTCATGATCAACGGCGAAACGAAACTTGCCTTGCAAGAAGGTGTCGATCCGCTAGAAGCCGCTATTGAAGTGAACGCTCGCCCGACAGGCAAAAAAATGCGCGGAGTAACGGCTCTTTCCGGTGGGGAACGCGCCCTTACTGCAGTATCCCTGCTCTTTGCCATTTATATGGAAAAACCTTCGCCCTATTGCGTTCTGGACGAAGTCGACGGACCTCTCGATGACGCCAACATTGGCCGTTTTATGGAGCTTTTGCGCCATTTTTCCAATCAGACGCAGTTTATTCTTGTTACTCACAACAAGCGCACAATGGCCGCTGCGGATATGCTATATGGCGTTACTCAGGAAATTAAGGGCATTTCCCGCATTGCCTCGGTCAAGCTCGACGACGCTGTAGCTCTTGAACTTCACGCAAATATCTAGCAGGGAGCCTTTTTTAAAACCCGTTTAAAATGCAAAAAAGCAACCCCCCGGCATAGCCGGGGGTTCTTCATATACGGGC
>JALNVO010000262.1 GCA_023231365.1 Fibrobacteraceae bacterium
CTCGTCCTGCTGCTTGCCGGTTTTAGTGTCTTGTCCATTTTGCTGATTCCTTTGGGTTGAATTTAGTTTTTCTCCCAACTAAGAAATCAAAATTCTCTGTCTCATTTTTCCAGACCACTATAGAAGCCCTTTTTCTAAGATTACAGCAATCAAGGCACCTAAACTTAAAAACGGCAATGTTTCTAAAGTTGTTGCAGAAACAATATGAAAAATTTTGAAAAGTTCCGCCATAACACCAGAAGGATTGATACTTCATTATCAAGAAGGTTTTTCTCATTCCAATGTAGAAAAATATTGACAAACAATTATCAATAAGCTATCATTTATTGAGAATTACTTATCAAAAAAGGAATCGTATGGCACATTCAAAACACATTCTCCCTATCCTCTGCGCAATCCTTGCCCTCATTTGCGTGGGTTGCAATGACAAAGCTCCAAGAACCCAAAGCGAAGACAAAGTCATTCTCGCCTCATTTTACCCGATGTATATCAGCACTAAGAACGTCGCCGAAGGTGTACCCGGAATTACCGTTAAAAATATGACACCTCCGCAGACAGGCTGCTTACACGATTATCAGCTCACGCCCAAAGACCTGCAAAATATTTCTCATGCATGGATGTTCATCGCAAATGGCGGAGGAATGGAAAATTTTCTTGCCAAAGTCATTTCCAAATACCCAAATTTGAACGTAGTAGAAGCGAGTAAAGGCATCACACTCATAGCAGGCGAAGGAAGCGAAGGTCCGAATCCCCACGTATGGGTTTCTGTTTCAAATGCCATTACCCAAGTACAAAACATAGCCGACGCTCTTTCCGCAAAGGATTCCGCCCATGCAGAGCTCTACAAAACAAATGCCGCGCGTTACATACAAAAGCTAGAATCCTTAAAAACAAAGATGCACCAAGGGCTCGACAGCATTCCGAGTCGGGACATCATCACCTTCCACGAAGCATTCCCGTACTTTGCACAAGAATTTAATTTGAACATCGCCGCCGTCATTGAACGCGAACCCGGTTCTGAACCGAGTTCAGGTGAGCTCGCGGCGACTATCGAAACCATAAAAGAGAAGAAAGTAAAAGCTCTGTTCGCCGAGCCGCAATACCCGGCAAAAGCAGCAGAGACAATCGCCCGGGAAACTGGCGCACAAGTTTACACGCTCGACCCGGCAGTCTCCGGCCCGGACTCGCTCGATGCTTACATACAAATCATGGAAAATAACTTGTCTGTTTTACAAAAGGCGCTAAAATGAGTGAAGAGATTTGCAGTTGTACGCTCAAATGTTGCACCCACCTGGATAGCGTTTCGGTACAAGCTGGAACAGAAACCATTCTTAAGGATGTGAGTTTTCATATACACTGCGGTCAAGTCACTACGCTGATCGGGCCCAATGGCGCAGGCAAATCCACGCTATTAAAAGCAATACTCGGCGAAATTCCCTATGAAGGCAACATCCGCACGGAACTCGACCAATACAAAGATCACCGCGAAGTGCGCATAGGCTATGTGCCGCAAAAGCTCATTCTGGAACCGAACACGCCTATTTCCGTGCAGGATCTCTTTGCCATCACATTTTCCAAACGCCCAGTATGGTTAGGCTATTCAAAAAAGATCAAAGAGATTACCGATAAAGCTCTGGAAGAAACTGGAGCCACCTCCCTTAAAAGCAGAAAACTCGGCGAGCTCTCCGGCGGAGAACTGCAAAGAGTGCTTCTCGCCTTGTCGCTTACGCCCCCACCGGATTTACTTCTACTCGACGAACCCGTCACAGGAATCGACCCGCAAGGCGTTGAACTTTTTTACGATATGGTTGCCAAAATTCGCAAGCAGCATCACATCGCAATCTTGATGGTCTCGCACGATTGCAAAACCGCTGCAAAATATTCAGATAAGATGATCTTTTTGAACAAGAAAGTCATTGCGCAAGGATCTCCCACAGAAGTCTTAAAGAATCCAGCAGTCGTTCACTTGTTTGGAAACATGTTGGAGGAAAATTGAATGAGAACCTCTAAAATTATTGTCCAGTTTTATAAAAATGAATCCCCAGAGGCATCCTAATGTGGCAATATGATTTCATGAAGCTCGCCTTTTTCGCGATCCTCATTGTATCTCCGCTATTTGCAATGCTGGGTTCGATGGTCGTGCAAAATAAAATGTCATTTTTTTCCGATGCGATGGGGCACTCCGCACTTACAGGCATTGCACTCGGTGCATGTTTTGGCTTACAAGACCCGCTATTTGCGATGATTCTTTTTGCACTATTCCTCGCTGGCGTCATTGCTTACTTACAAAAGAAGGGAACCGCCAGCCCCGACACGATCATCAGCATCGTTATGTCTTCCGCCGTTTCGCTCGGCATTGTAATGCTCAGCCGCGGAGGCGGCTTTGCCAAATATTCCACATACCTCATCGGTGACCTTTTGAGCGTTACCACAAGAGACATCTACAGAATGCTCATCGTGAGCGCGGTCTTTTATGTTATATGGGCCATTTTCTTCAACCGCCTTTCACTCTTTTCCACCAACAAATCACTTGCCCGCTCCCGCAAAATTCCGATATTCTTTACGCAAGTTCTCTTTTCAGCGATCGTCGCCGTCATCGTCACACTTTGCATTCAGTGGATAGGTATTCTAGTCATCAATTCTCTTTTGATACTTCCCGCAGCTACGGCGCGCAATCTTTCCAAGAATTTGTTCGGATATTCCTGGATTGCTGTCGTCATCAGCCTCATTAGCGGAATCATCGGGCTATTCATCTCTTTCAAAGCCTCCACCGCCACAGGCGCTACGATAGTCTTGGTACTGAGCGCTTTTTACATCGCAAGCTTCGCGATTAGGCGGCTATTCTATAAAGCGTTATAAAGAACTACGATCAAACAACCCGTAAAGATATCGTGAACATTCCCTATTATGATTGAGACACTATGGCAAATGTTAAAGATATCAATATCCTTGTACTAGGCAATTTTTGCTTATATACTTACTAGCTACAGGAACACTCGTACAAAGTAATCCAATCTCATTTTGGCGCTGTCATTTCTACCTTTTTTTAATCTTGCTCTTTTTTATATCAGATAAATAAATTTGAAACATAAAAGTATGCTGGCTAATATTGGGGAAAATTTATGTGCAGCACTGTTCAATAGATCGTCATGCACTGCGTAAATAATAGGGTCTGTAATACTATGGGAAACGCGTATTTTTTGCAGTCAGACAATCGGAACAGACTGAAAAGTAACAAATTTGTGCGTAAATTTTCATATACATACGAAACCTATTGTTGACTATTCAAGAACTTGTATTTAATTTTCATTTCAAAAACAGACAAATTCAGTTTTTTGAACAAAGAATTGGTGGACTGTATTATTTGAAAGATCCTTATAAAAGGAGGAGGTTTTTCATGAATAGAATAATTTGTGCCGTTGTCTGGATGATTCCCATAACCATGGTATGGGGAGAAACGGCTTCTACACACATTCTTTTCGATAAAGGAACCAACGGTCATTTTTTAGTTCGCAACGAAAGAGATTCTGTTATTGCGGAAGTGACAAAGAAAGAAGGAAACAGCATGGATCTTTCTTTGGCACCTGGGTTTTATTCCGTGGAAATGAAAAATCCACAAAACTTTTTTATTGCTAACCAAGCAATAGCAACCGGCCAGACATTTTCCGTTACAGCAGCAAATATTGCTTTAGCGTTACAAGCCTCATCAGCAACGCAACCGGCCCCTGCCGCAGTGCAACCCACTGCCGCCGAATCGCCAGTCGCCCCAGTGCAGCCGGTAGTATCTGCCCCTCCTCCCGCCGCAGCAGCTCCCGCTCCGGTCCCTGCCGCAGTGCAACCCGCTGCCGCCGAATCGCCAGTCGCCCCAGTGCAGCCGGTAGTATCTGCCCTTCCTCCCGCCGCAGCAGCTCC
>JALNVO010000263.1 GCA_023231365.1 Fibrobacteraceae bacterium
AAAACGATGTCCGCATTTTCATCGACCAATTCAATGCAACCATACCTATTTTCCAAGACGTGAACACCAAGTTCGGGCCTACCTATGGAACAGGCTACGTTCCAGTTGTATTCGTCGTCAAGGAAGATGGTTCGTTCTACCGCTTTCCAGATCTAAGCAAGTCTAATATGGAGAGCCTCCGCGCTACACTGGATACGCTTCTCAAGAAGAAATAACAAACAAATTAAATCCCATAAAAGAATCCCGGCAATAACCGGGATTCTTTTATGGGAACGAAATCTATATTACCAGATGAACTTGCATCCATCCAAGCGATGCTTGATTTCAGTCATAAGCGCGATTTCAGCCGCTTCTGAATCGGCTATAAACGTGACACTAAAACGGACAAAGTGTCCGGCATCATCCCAGGGGACTGTCGAAATCAGTTTTTCGCGGATGAGCCACTGAGAAAAATCTTCAGCCGTCTTGAACACTTCGCCACCTTCGATTCCTTTTGGAACTTGGGCATAAAGATAGAAGCTACCCTTCGGCTTTTGCACCTTGAACCCGACATCGGAAAGAGCCTGTACCAACAAATTATGGCGACGGGAATACTTGGCAGCCGAGCGATCCGTAATCGACGGATCGGAAAGAGCTTCGACGCCCGCATATTGAATGGCCTTGAATTGACCGGAATCGTTGTTGTCCTTGATGCAGGCAAAAGCCTTGACCACCTTGCTATTGCCGGCGACAAAGCCCAAACGCCAACCCGTCATATTGAAAGCTTTGGAGAGAGACTGAATTTCGACGCCCACATCCTTAGCTCCTGGAACGGAGAGGAAACTGAGCGGAGCGTAACCATCAAACGTAAGGGCTGCGTATGCGGCATCCGAAACGACAACAATGTTATTTTTCTTGGCAAACGCGATTACCTTCCTAAAAAATTCAGGAGACGCCACAGCGCCTGTCGGGTTGTTCGGATAGTTAAAATAAAGGAGCTTGGCCCGCTTTGCAATATCCGCCGGGACGGAATCCAAATCCGGAAGGAAGTGATTCTCCGGAGTGAGCGGCAAATTATAAACTTCACCGCCTAAAAATTTGGTCATTGTCGCCAAAACACCATAACCCGGCACCGTTACAATAGCCACATCGCCCGGATTGATGAACGCCTGCGGAATCATCGCGAGCGCGGGCTTCGATCCTATCGAGTGACAAATTTCATTCACCGGGTCGAGACCTTCTACGCCATATACGCGGTCCATATACTTAGCAGCAGCTTCTTGGAACGGCAAAATACCGTTGTCCGAATAGCCGCGGTTTTCACGCTTCTTAGCTTCTGCATATAAACGTTCGACGACGGAAGAATCCGCCATCCAGTCCGGTTCGCCTACACCCATATCAATAATCGGCGTTTCAGGGTGTTTCGCTTCTGCCTCGCGGCGGGCGCGTTTGATCTTTTCAAACTTATAAAGGACGGTTCCCTTGCCAAAAGTATTTCCGCCGATGCGATCGGCAAACAGTTCTTGAATGTAATCAGACATAAAATCTCCAAATCGTTTTCCTAAAAGTATAAAAAATAGCCGGGAAGATTCGGGGACAAGTTATCGGCCACCTTAAAAAATTCATTTTTATAAAATAGCGGTAAAATTCGGAAACAGCCGACCCTGTAAAGCAGCAATCACCAAAGCAACACCTCTCAACGAAGATTCGCGTAGCTAATATTCACCATTTTATCCCCCGTTTCATCCTTGACTGTTGACCCCATCATTCTCCGCTAATCTTGACAATACGGGCACGAAGTCTTGTCAATGCTGAATATAATTTATATGCTATTCACTTTTTACCAAAATTTTTTAAAGATGGCCTACTGAATCGCCGCTGGAGGAGCCCCGCTCTTTTCTTTCAATTCCGCAAGCGTCACATATTTATCGAGGAACGTAATGAGGAAAGATTCCCGATATTTGGGAAGCATCGGTGTAAGCGGCCACATGTGTTTTACGATGATATCCTTTTCCAATTCCGAAAGGTTAAAATAGCGCATCGAATTTTCAAGAGCTATTTTCGGATGATGAAATCCGTGCAAATGTTTCACAGGACGCCCGGGATCATCCGAATTGCGCCAATCGTAAAGGAAAAAATCATGGAGAAGCCCTGCCCGCGCGGCATCCTTTGCATTCAATTTAACGGTTTTACTTATTTTATACGAAAGATAAGATACTTTGAGCGCATGATCAAATATGCTCTTTTTGTGATGTTTATACAATTTCGTCTTCTGGAACTCTTCATGTGCAAGAATGTCCGCAACATAACCTAGATATTCCACATCATCAATATCCGAGGGATCTGTAATTTGCAAGACTTTTCGGTTTTCTTCAAGAAGTTTCGAAAATTTTTCTTCCAAACGTTTATAGACTCCACCGGATACTTTTTCCCTCAGGCTTTCAAATGTATTGACAATATGACTTCCTTTATTCAACAAATGCTGAAATTCACCATAATTGAAAGACTTCATCCGTTCAAACTCCTCCTCCAAGGATTTGCCAAGTTTGCGAGTCCAAGAGATACTGACACTGAAGTCATATACAAAATAAAGAACAAGCAAAACAGCAGCAATGTATTCATAAGGAGAAGCAATAAGCAATATTTTTCCCCAGACGAACGGATGAATGATGTGCGTAAGAAGCACGCCCAACCCGCCCCATATAATAGAAAAAGGCAGGCACACTCTTCCATATAAATTAAAAGGTTCCCCGCTATAATCCCAAAGCCGCGCATGTAATACCCGCTCAGAAAAGACGCCCACGGCATATTCCACACTACTCACCAATACAGCATAAAAAAGAAATTGAAGGAACACGGGTTGATTCCCTATATAGAAGTCCAAAAGAATTAAACTGAATGCAGAAACTCCATACACAGGAACAAAGCAGCCATGAAGAAAGCCCGCGTTGACGAACCGCCCCTGCTTGATGGACCGATAAAACACTTCGATGATCCATCCCAAAAAAGAATAGGAAGCGAAACAAATAAGAAGAAGAGAAAGCAGGTGCAGTAAGAACATATTTTGAAGCTAAAAAAGCCTACCAAAACATAGGCAGGCTTTACAAAAAGAAATGTCTATGAGATGTCTAAGAAATTATAGTGATGCGAGGAACTTCTTCGCGCGATCGGAATAAACCGGATTATCTCCATAGATCTTGAGGAGTTTTTCTGCCATAGCCTTGGCCTTGGCCGGAGCGCCCATTTGATTATAAACGAGCGTGAGCTTCCACATCGCATCTGCAACGGTAGGGACTTGGTCTGCCGGTTCGGACTTCTCATAGCGGTCTTCTAAATCGCCGGTACGTTCTCCGAATTCGGAGATGAAGTTTTCAAGGAGTTTCGCTGCTGCAGCGTAATCCTTCTTCTCAATGGAAACTGCGGCGCGGCCATGGAGTGCGCCCGCCTTGATGAGAGGTGCAGAGCCCGCATTGTCGAGCGCCTTCTGGTAAAGAACTGCGGCGCCGTCAAAATCGCCGTTTTGAAAATGAATATTACCGGCGAGAAGAGCCGCCTTGGCAAGCGTAAGACCCTTCGCCTTGTGCCCATTGATGAGGCCTTCAAATTCAGCGAGAGCACTGTCGTTCTTACCCACATAAGCATAGGCAAGCCCCGGACCGATGAGTTCGGCCTGAGTCATATCGGCCTTTCCCTTTGATCCCACAAAATGGACGATAACCACCACAATAATAACGACAGCGAGAACGACAACGCCGAGCTTGGTGCCATGCTGGATGAGAAATTCCTTAAAATCCGAGTTGCCGGATGCATTCGCAGGAGCGCCATTCGGCATATTATTAGGCATATTATTAGGCATAAAGTGCTACCTTGAAAAAATTTTCGTTCTAATATAGAAATTTTTGTAGAATATTGTTACATTTGGTCCACCTTT
>JALNVO010000264.1 GCA_023231365.1 Fibrobacteraceae bacterium
ACCGCGTTTCAAATTTAATCAAGGGATTTCTACTCTTGCTCATTACCGCCAGAAGGCTTCTTTTGGACCACCGGACTCGCCGGTGGTTTTGAATGCATACAAAAAAGCCCCGGTTGCCCGGAGCTTTTGAATTTATCTGTAATTTGAAAATTACTTCTTTTTGTCCGCGATATTGATCGAAATGTGCAAATCGTTCAACTGAGCGAGATCCACATCGCTCGGGCATTGATCCATTGGACTAGACGCACTCGTATTCTTGGGGAATGCGATGAAATCGCGGATGGAATCTTCTCCTTCGAGCGTGGCGACGACGCGGTCAAGACCGAAAGCCAATCCGCCATGGGGAGGAGCGCCATATTTGAACGCATCGACGAAGAAGCCGAATTTTTCCTTTACTTGCTCTTCGGAAAGACCGAGCAAGCGGAAGACCTTTTCCTGTACCTTGGGGTCGTGGATACGGATGGAGCCTCCGCCGATTTCAACTCCATTGAGAACGAGGTCGTATGCTTGGGCGTTGCAATCCTTGAGATTTCCACTGAGCATCATATCGAGATGTTCTGGAAGCGGAGCCGTGAATGGATGGTGCATCGCCATGTAGCGACCTTCCGTTTCGCTGTATTCGAACATCGGAAATTCGGTGATCCATACAAATTCGCGGCGCTTCGGATCCTTGAGGCCCTTCATGCGGGCGATTTCCAAGCGGAGCTGGCCCATTGCGGTAGCCGCAGTCTTTTCCGGACCTGCGATAAAGAACATCAAGTCGCCGTTCTTCGCGCCGACGGTATCGCGGAATGCATTGAGTTGTTCCGTTGTAAAGAATTTGCCGACTTGAGTCTCGACGACGTCATCTTCCTTGACGCGCATCCAGACAAGGCCTTTGGCGCCGTAGCGTCCGACGAAAGCAGTGAGATCATCGATCTGCTTGCGAGTGAAATCGATGCATCCCTTTGCGGCAATTCCGCGGACTTTTCCGCCTGCTGCAACAACGCTCTTGAATACGCCGAAGTTGCTTTCCTTGGCGATATCGGAAACATCGTGAATTTCGAGGTCAAAGCGGAGGTCCGGCTTATCGGATCCATACTTGAGCATTGCTTCGTGCCAGTCCATGTGACGGATATGGCGCGGAGGAGTGAAGTTCCAGACTTTGCCCATCACGTCGGTGACGAACTTGTCGAACATTTCCATCACGTCTTCCTGATTCACGAATGACATTTCGACGTCGATCTGCGTAAATTCGGGCTGGCGGTCTGCGCGGAGATCTTCGTCGCGGAAGCATTTGGCTATCTGGAAATAGCGATCCATTCCGGCGATCATCAAAAGTTGTTTGTATTGCTGCGGGCTCTGCGGGAGGGCATAGAACTTGCCCGGGTTCACGCGGGAAGGCACGAGGTAATCGCGGGCACCTTCCGGTGTGCTCTTGCAAAGTACCGGGGTTTCTACGTTTTCAAAACCATTCGCATAGAAGAACTCATAGACCGCCTTGAGAAAGCGGCTCTTGAGCATCAGATTCTTCTGGATCCAAGGACGGCGCAAATCCAAATAGCGGTAGGTAAGGCGGAAGTCGTCATTTTCCTTGCATTCTTCCTTCGGGTCGTTGATGGCTATCGGAGGTGTGAGCGATTCGTTCAAAATCTGGAGATTGTCCACTTTAACGTCTATATCACCCGTACTGATCTTGTCGTTCTGCATCCCTTCCGGGCGATTTTGAACTTCACCCGTTATGTAGATTACGAATTCATTCCGGAGCTTGTCTGCAATTTTATGCACTTCAGGATTGCGGTCGGGATTGAACACGACTTGAGTCTTGCCATACTTGTCTCGAAGATCTACGAATATAACGCCACCGAGGTCACGGCGACGGTCGACCCATCCAGCGAGCGAGACGATTTTACCGACGTCTTGTTTGCGGAGTTCGCCACAGTTATGTGTACGTTTCATAAAGTGAACTTCCTTGAATTAGGGAATTAAACGTCTCCAAATATAGAAAACAGTATCGGAGATAGTCGCAAAAAGTTATTTTCTAGGGAAAAGATTCGGGTGTCTGTTGTTCCAAAGAAAGGTCAAATTCTATATCGTTCTCCTTGTCGTTTCGCTTTCTTGCGCGGGACTTGCCGTATGGGATTTGTGCTCTCCGCCGGAACCCCTCTTTACTTCGAATTCCGGGATTGCGTTCAGCCATCGGATGCACGGCGATACTCTCGGACTGGATTGCGCCAAATGCCATTCTGGGGCGCGAATTTCCATGCGGGCCTTTATGCCTTCGAAAGCGGACTGTATGGATTGCCATAATTTGCCGCTCACGGATAAGCCCGGAATTGAAACTTTGGACTCTCTTCTTGCCAAAGCTCCGGCGGAACCGTTCCGTATGGAAACACTCCTTCCAGATCACGTCATTTTTCATCATGGAGTCCATGCCAAGGCGGGTGTTTCTTGCGAGACCTGTCACGGTTCTGTGGAGGAAATAGACAAGGGCCGACGCGCTGAAGTGAAGATGCAAAAATGCCTTTATTGCCACAACGGGAATCAAGGTTTCCCGAAAGCCGCTACGGATTGCGCGAGGTGCCATCGATGAATATCTCTAGGCGATCTTTTTTAAAACTTCTTCTTGGAACCGCAGCTTCAGTTTCTCTTTTCGGATGCCGTACTTTCAAGTTCGATTCCAAAAAAGCGGAAACGCCTCTTAAAGGCAATCCGGACAAAAATTTATGGAAGAGGGAAGTACGCGCGGCGATGAACCGTCATCCTTTAGATAGCCTTGTTCCCATAGAAATTCCAAAGAGCCATCCAAAATTTCCGGGGGGAATCAACCGGTTTGGAATGTCCATCGACCTTAATCTCTGTGACGGTTGCGGAGAATGCGCACTCGCTTGTATGCTCGAAAACAACGTTCCCCGGGTGAATGCGGAAGAGGCTTCCCTCGGGCGTTATATGCACTGGCTCGAGATCCGCGGAAATGTTCCGGTGATGTGCGCCCAGTGCGGTGATGCTCCTTGCGAAAAAGTGTGCCCGACTGGCGCGGCGGTCGCTTCCCCGGACGGGTTCTCGGCTATGGTCTACCCGCGTTGCGTGGGTACGCGTTTTTGCGGTGCGAATTGCCCGATTCACGCCCGCAAGTTCAATTACACGGATGCGGAAAAACAAGGACTTGCATATAAATTCAATCCAGAAGTCCCACTTCGCGAAAAGGGCGTAATGGAAAAATGCTCGTTCTGTATCCAGCGATTGCAAGATGATCGTCTAAACGCCAAAACACTTGGAAAGGATTGGCGGGGTACGGGGCTCAAGACGGCTTGTGCTGAAGCGTGCCCCAAAGGGGCTATCGTATTCGGGAACTGGCTCGATGAAGACTCTCCGCTGGTAAAAAGTGTGCGGGGGCGGACAGTCTATGCACTTTCTCCGGTGGCGTGGCTTTCTCCGTCGGTAGTTTATTTGCTGGGGAAGGGATGAACCGCCTGCTCTTTCTTTTTGGCCTTGTGCTGCTTATTCCGGGCATTTTTTCCTTGGATGCGGCTTTTTCCACAGGGCCTGCCAGCTGGGCTGTCGACCAGAGTGCTTTTTGGGGGACGCCAATTGCAAATTTTGTCTTTTGGATAGGTTTGGCACACGCAGGCACTTTTTTTTCCGCGATTCTCCTTGTCTTGGGAACAAAATGGCAGCACCGGATTGCTTTTCAAGCTGAAATTTCGACCGTGGCAGCCCTTGCTGTGGCGGCGATATTCCCTCTTGTGCATTTGGGAATCCCACTCCGCTTTTATTATTTGATTCCCTTGGGCGTGGCTCGTACTTTGTATGTAAATATAGAATCGCCGCTCATTTGGGACTTCATGGCTATTTTTGTCTATTTCCTACTTTCTCTGTGCTATCTTGCTCTTCATATCTTAGCTTCTAAAAAAACGGAAGT
>JALNVO010000265.1 GCA_023231365.1 Fibrobacteraceae bacterium
ATCGCCACCGAAGAAGAAGTGGCGTTCCGCACCCAAGAAAACGAAGCGCACAAGCGCGAACAATTGGAAAAAGTCATTGATAAATTCCGCTTCAAAGCGAGCAAGGCGGCAATGGTACAATCCAAGATCAAGGCCGTCGAGCGATTGGGCGATGCAACTCGGCTCGAGCACGAGCGCAACCTGGAATTTTCCTTCAATGAGGCCCCATTCCCCGGCAAGCGGATGATGCAGATTAAAAATCTGAACTTCCATTTTGACGGAGGGCCGACACTCATCGAAGATTTATCCGCAGAAATTTTTAAAGGAGACAGGGTCGCCATCATCGGGCCGAACGGGCGCGGGAAAACGACACTTCTCAACCTCATTGCGAGCGAACTCAAGCCTGTTTCCGGCTCCATAGAACTCAATCCTAACGTTCTTCTCAATTATTTCGGACAAACTAACATAAACCGTTTGAATTTGAGCAACACAGTCGAAGAAGAAATCCAGACGGCAATCAAAAGCTCCGAACGCGGCAGAGCGCGAAGCCTCGCCGGTCTTATGATGTTCTCCGGCGATTCCGCCCTCAAGCGCATTAAAGTTCTTTCCGGCGGCGAGCGCAGCAGAGTCCTCCTCGGCAAAATTCTCGCCACATCTTGCAATCTGCTCCTACTTGACGAACCGACGAACCATCTCGACATGGAAAGCATAGAAAGCCTCATCGATGCACTAGAAGACTACCAAGGTACGGCAATCGTCGTCTCGCACGATGAAGAACTTCTCCACGTTTTTGCGAACAAGCTCATCGTCTTCGATGGAGGCCGATGCTTCGCATTTGAAGGCACTTACCGAGAATTTTTGGACAAGATCGGCTGGGACGAAGAACGCGGCGATAATGTATCAAAAGTTACCACTGCCAAGCAAAAAGAAATTGCCGCAATTTCTGTACCGTCAAAAGAAAACCGCAAAGCCCGTGCCGAATACGTCGCAGAACGTGCAAAAGCAGTCAAGCCTCTTGAGAAAAAGATCCAATCATTGGAAAAGAAAATTCAAGAGCAAGAAGACCTCGTGAAGGAACTCGAACAGAACCTTGTTGCAGCAAGCGGAAAAAACGACGGAACGGAAATAGCCCAAATCGCAAAAGATCTGGGACTTGCTAAAAAAGAAATTGACTGTGCTTACGCAGAATGGGAAAAAACGAATTCGGCCCTTGAAGAGATCAAGAGTCGGTATCCGCTAGAATAATTTGTTCAATCCTTAAAAAAGTCAAACTCTATTCTTTGTTGCGGCGGACGCCCCACACAGCAGAAACATCCTTCTTCTTCCGGTCTCCGCCGATCACGCCGATCTTCAAGTCCAATTTGGCGATATATGCACCTGTAGCCACCAAGCGTCCCTTGTTACTCCGCAAGTTCCAAGCGAGATAGACGTTGCCGGGATTAGCTGTGCAGTCGCCATTGAAAACGCTATCAGTGCAAAGGACCATTCCCGTTGAAGAGTTGACATAAGCACCCAAGTTTGTAAAATAGCTCACATCGTAGGCCAAATAAATCTTGTCCTTCGGCGTATCAGAAGATAGGGACAGTTCGCTCAAGTCATAGCGGACAAGGAAACCGGGAAGTCCAACATCTTTTTCTGCTTCTTTCAACGTTGATTCCAGTGGGACTTTGAAAGGAACGATAGCAGCCGATTTCTCCACACCAGCCGTATTTTCCGGATTAAAGGAGAACAAAGTCGTTGATTCTACGACAATATATTGCTCACCCACAATGCGGACCCAGCGATTGTTCTCCGAAGGGCCATTAGCCGAAAGATCCAGAGCCCCGCTGCGGGGGACAAAGCGCACGCTATCGCCCACAGAAGGCAAAGCTCCGTTGCGGCTCGAATAATAAATTTCATAGCGGTTCGCCGAACGCGATCCCGACACAGGATATAAGCTCGATGAAGATTCGATACCCGAACGCCAGACGCGGAATTCAAAAAGGCTATCAAAACCGATATTATTCGATTCAATGGATTCACTGAAAGTCAAACTCAACTGATAAACGTTTTCACTCTTAGGCGTCACGATTGCGTTTACAAGCACGGGACCGATTTTGTCTGCAATCTTCCCTGTCACATTAAACGGAACCGTATCTATAGTCGCAGTCAAAGTATCCGTCAGCACTTTGTAGAAAGTTGTTTTGTAGCTCCCCGAATAAGCCACGTTTTCCGAGCTGCCCGTAAATAGCTTAGAAACCAGAGAATCACCGGTCAAAACAACAATAGAATCCGAGGCCAAATTAGCCGCCACATCCGATTTAGAAAGATAGTGATAAAGGGAATCGCCAAAGAGCCACGCCAATGTATCCGGCGCATCATCCCCGGTAATCGGGCTATCGTAAGAGAGGAACAAACTATCCGCAACACCATCTCCATTCACGTCAAAAATCTTTCCGCCAGCAGGAACCGGAACGGGGGGCTTTTCCAAATTGATGTTCTTCCAAGTAATCGTATCGGCAACAGTCGATCCGAAAACATCGAAAGCCCCAGCAAAAATAGTACCCTGTCCCACGACAAAGAAAGAAGCCCGTCCACCGGAAAGCGTCACAGAATCAATGCTGTTACCTGCTGCATCTTGGAATATCAAAGAATCCAGCGTAGAAAGATTCAACAATTCATCGCAGCCCGTATCGCAAGGGACTCCCATATAATAAACAATCACATTCACCTGATAAGGAACAAAAGCGTATTGACCGAGCGTCACTGTATCCGGATCTATTTCATTCCAAAGTGAATCGGCAAAAGCGATCGTCGGCAGTGGATACGTATTAATCGTAAACGTAATCTTGCTAGAAAGAGAGGCATCAGAAGCAAGCGAGAATGTAAGGGTATATGTCCCCGGAGCAAGGCTTCTCGAAGCGACAATTGCAGCAGTATCTATCGTAAAACTCGCATAATCATCAGCAATAGTAATCCCCCCATAATTGACCCCGGAAGCAAGCGTTACCGGAGAAGCCAAACCACCTCCGGACAGCACAAATGAAGACGGAGCCGATTTGACCGTTGCAGAGCCATTTGTATAATCGCAGCTCAACGCCTCTTCGCGGATAAGCTGCAGAATTTTATATTCTGGAAGGCCTTCATCCGTAGTAGAACTCTGGTAATAATAAGAGCGTTCCGTCTGCAAGTCGATCGACGTGCGCATTTTAAAATTAGAACCGGACGCACTCCGCTCCGAGAAAAATATCCGGAATGGATAAGTATCTCCTTCCGTAAGTCCAAGCGTATCCAAATTGACAAATCCTTCTATCGGACTATGTACACCGCCGATATCGACAACAAGTTTTCCATTGATGAAAACCCAGACATCATCATCGCCACGGAACTCAAAATACTGTCCCTTCACATACACGAATTGAGCCTGTACCTTCATTGAAAAACTATAATTATGCCATCCCCGATATCCACCATTAATTGAATCAAAGAGCGGATTGACAACGGTCTCATTGGAATCCAGAAATTTAAAATTATCTGCAGGGAAAAAGCCTATCTTCGAAGAATCATTTTCCACTTCAATATAATCCGCCAACCAGAAGCCTTCATTATCCAAAGCTAGCGGAATATCGTAGCAACTTGTATTCGTATAAGCGGTTCCATTTTTTGTCACCAAAGTATCTGGAATAAACCATCCATTCAAATGATCTGCCGTCGTGCAAGAGTCTTCTGGAAAGGTTGTTAAGTTGCGTATAGGCAATCCATCTTTTGAAAGAGAATCTTCAACCATTCCAAGGTGCAATCCTTGACAACCATTATACGAAACGCCATCTATTATTTTCTCAGTCTTTGCTGTTCCATTATATGCACTACCAAAATCAATATTCACCCCCGTATCCAATTCGGGGTGATAATAAGGGCTACCGCCATCCTCTTC
>JALNVO010000266.1 GCA_023231365.1 Fibrobacteraceae bacterium
CGACCTCGTGGTGCAGGCCCAGTTCTGCGCCGCGCTCAACCGTCATGTCATCGATTTGAACGCCGCCGAAGGAATCACCCAGGACTGGAGCGATTCCACGAAGTTTTTCAAGACCGAACCCTACAACGCATACGTTCAATTCTGGCACCGCGCAGACATCAGCTGGGAACAGAGCTCCTATGGATTCTGCTATGACGATGTATTCGAGTATTCCTCCACCATCAACGCCCCGTCGGCAACCAACGCAACGGTGACTATTGGAGGGTTCTATACGGAGCTCACAGCGCTCCGCGTGGGTCAGAAAACAAGAACGGTCCATACCCCGGTGTGTTCGAGAGAAGGAGGCGCAATTCAATACCTGCGGCATTCGAATGCTTATAATATCCAGGGGCGCGTTCAGCGTTAATGGATGCAAAAAAAGACCACCCTTTTACGGGCGGTCTTTTCTCAAGTAGAGAGAACTTGAATAAAGGTTATCTCTAAGTTACGGCTTATCTCGTCCTTTTTGATCTTCTCCATCTTCTGAAGCTTCGAACGCTTTTTCTGCAATGACGTCCGTTGTGGAATTGGCAACGCTTGCATTTGCATTCTCTGGAATCCAAGGCTTTTGGACATTGCGTTCCCAGTCAACGCTCGGAGAGGTTTCTTCAGTGCTGTTTTCCACAAGCGGGAAACCCAAAATTTCTCTCGCACGGTTTAGGGCGGCATCAATATTCCCGAGGGCATTTTCTGCTCCGAGTTCTTCAATGACTCCAGCCTTTGTGAGAGCAACGATCGGTTGTGCATGAACCCCAGATAGGATGAGTTGCGTTTTTTGCTTTCTGCAACGCGCGTTTAGTTCGCGGATCATTTTGATTCCGGCTGCATCGATTGCGTGGATCATCCGCATGCGGAGAATGAGAATTTTAGGCTTTCCAGAAATTTGCTCTAGAGTCGTTTTGAATTTGTCTACAACGCCAAAAAATAGCGAACCTGTAATTTCGTAAACGATAACGCCTTTCGGAATTTGGCGGGCCGCTAAATTGTGCGGATCGGAGATCTCTTCATCATCTTCCCGGAGTTCTTCCGTAATGCCTGTGACTTCGGCGACATCGGCCATACGGCGGATAAAGAGAACTGCGGCGAGGAGTACGCCGACTTCAATTGCAACAGTCAAGTCGATGAACACAGTGAGGAAGAATGAAACGAGAAGGACTGCTACATCGCTTTTAGGCGTCTTGAAAAGTTTGATGAAAGTGCGGTAGCCGCTCATATTGTAGGCCACCTGGAAAAGGATGGCGGCGAGGGCTGCCATTGGAATCATTTCTGCATATTTACCGAGAATCAGCATAATCAAAAGAAGGACGATTGCATGAACGATACCTGCGATAGGGCTTTTGGAACCATTGCGGATGCTTGTTGCCGTTCGGGCGATGGCTCCTGTCGCGGGAATACCGCCGAAAATGGGCGAGAATATATTGGCAATGCCTTGCCCGACGAGTTCCGTATTGGAACGGTGTTTGGTGCCGGTCATACCATCGGCGACGACAGCAGAGAGAAGAGACTCGATAGCTCCAAGGATGGCAATAGTGAGGGCAGGCTGAAACATTTTTTGCATCATTTCAAAACTGATATTCGGAAGTGCGGGGACAGGAAAACCTGTGGGAATGTGGTTCTTGGCGCCGATGGTGATGACGCCATAATTTGTATCGAAGCCGAAGATCTTGACAATAGCCGTGGTCGCGATAATTGCAATAAGCGGGCCTGGAACTTTCGTGGTCACTTTTGGCCAAAGAATGCAAATGAAAAGGGCAATGATGCCTATTGCAACGGAATAGATATTAGTAGATGCGAGGGAGTTTGCATATAATTTAATTTTTCCGACAGCATCTGCGGGGTCAGTGACTCCTTGGGGGAAGTGGAGTCCTAAAAAATTGGGAACTTGACCTAGCGCAATGATGATTGCAATGCCCGCTGTAAAGCCGACTGTGACAGGAAAGGGAATGAATTTGATGATGGAGCCTAATTTTGCAAGCCCGAAGATGATGAGCATAATGCCCGCCATAAAGGTCGCTGTGGCAAGCCCATCGTAGCCGTATTTGCTCACGATACCGAATACGATGACGATAAACGCTCCTGTTGGCCCCCCGATCTGAAATTTGGAGCCGCCAAATACTGCAATCAGGAATCCCGCGACAATTGCCGTGTAGAGCCCCTTTTCCGGTCCTACGCCTGAGGCAATAGCAAATGCAATCGCAAGCGGAAGTGCGAGAATGCCGACGATGATGCCTGCCATAATGTCTTTGGATAAATCGGCTTTAGTGTAGCCTCTTTTGAACGTTTTGAAAAGCTCCGGCGTTATCGTTGCCGGGATGCTTTTGAAAAAGTTGGACGTTTTTTCTTTCAATTCTTGCTGCATTATAAGTGGTTGTAAAGTTTTTGAAACAAATTGTGTGCCAAATTTAGAAGAATTTAACGGATTCGGGAAGGGATAAAAGCCTTTTTCTTGGAGAAATCGACAAAATTTAACCAAATGCCAAATTTTGGTATATTTGCGCATACCAATAGAAGAAAGGGAAAACCTCTCATTTATGGACTTTAAGAGTTGCATGATAGATGTGTTGAAACACAAGGAGAAACTGTCAATATGCTGATAAAAATAGGGAGCTTTCTCTTTTTTGCCCTTTGTTTGGCAGCTTGCACCGCAACGGTCAAGCCCGATGATAGCGGAGAATCGTCTTCGTCTGAGGCGCAAGAATCGCCCGTGTATTCTTCTAGCAGTTCGTCTGATGCGGTTCTTACTTCATCTTCTGCAGAAGTTTCCCCCTCTATCATGGAATCCATTTCCGAAGACGGAATTTATACGTCAAAGGATTCTGTTGGGGCTTATATCTGCCTTTTCGGCAAACTCCCTTCGGATTATAGAACGAAGGATGAAGCGGAGGCGCTCTATGAACAAGAAGGCAATGCTTTCACCAAGTGGAATTTTAATCCGTGGACAACGCTTGGTGTGATGGTAGGTGGCGACGTTTATAGCGATGATGCAAATGCGTTGACAGAAGGCTCGTATTATGAATGCGATGTCGATTATTCCGGTGCAAATCGCGGAACCAAAAGATTAATTTATACGGACAGCTGCATCATTTATTATACGGCAGATCATTATGAAACGTTTACCCAGATTTATGGGATGGCAGAGTAATTTTTAGAGGACCCCCGGTTTTTATAACAAAAAAAAGCCCCCTTTTTCAAGGGCGCTTTTTTGCAAATCGGAAAACTTTGTGCTTAATCGTTGGTCATGTGTTCGTAGAATTTGCGGTAGTTGTCCTTCTCTTCCGTTTTGCGAACGGCAATAGCCTCCTGCGGGTGACGGTTGAGCATACCGGTAATCATCTGCGGAATAATGTAGCCCCATTCGTATTTATTGAGCATCGGAAGGAACAGTTCCTGAATCGCCTCGAGAACAGGGCGGAGGTCG
Source organism: Fibrobacteraceae bacterium (assembly GCA_023231365.1). Taxonomy (GTDB): domain Bacteria; phylum Fibrobacterota; class Fibrobacteria; order Fibrobacterales; family Fibrobacteraceae; genus Hallerella. The sequence continues at coordinate 3,458 of JALNVO010000266.1, forward strand.
AACTTCGGATTTTTGAGGAATCCGAGCAAAAGTTCCGTAGTGCAGTTGCCTGCGCCGCGTCCAATGCCGCTGACTGTGCAATCGAGGAAGTCAGCGCGGTCGATAATCGCTTGGATTGTATTGCTGAAGGCGAGCTGCTGATTATTGTGCCCGTGGAAGCCGAACTTCTTGTTTTTTACATGGGAATGGTAGCGGGTGAGCTCGCGGTCGATGTCTTCTTGGTAGAAGTGGCCGAAGGAGTCCACCAAGTAGAGCACGTTTGCGCGGCATTCTTTGTCCACCTGGTCGAGCGCATCGTCGAGTTCCGGGCCATTATCGCGGCTCACGGCCATGATGTTGAGGGTCGTTTCGTAACCGAGATCGGAAAAATGATTCACGAGGGCGATGCCCTTATCAATATCCTTC
>JALNVO010000267.1 GCA_023231365.1 Fibrobacteraceae bacterium
CTAGTTCCGTGAGCTGATTGTTATTACAATCGAACTTCACGAGCTGTGAATTTTTAGAAACATCCAGCGTCCGGATCTGATTGTACCCACAGTATAAAACCTGAAGTAACTTGTTATTGGAAGCATCCAGCGCTGAAAGCTTGTTATCGATGCAGGATAATTCAAGCAAGGCCGTATTATTGGAAAGATCAATTTTTGATATTTGATTCCTTTTACAATAAAGGACTGTCAGTGCGGTATTTTTTGAAACATCTAGACTGTCAAGTTTGTTCGTATTGCAGTCGAGACGGATCAGTGCTGTATTTTTTGTAACGTCAAGAGTTGTGAGCCTGTTATGCCCGCAGTAAAGCTCCTTGAGCTGTGTGTTGCCGGACACGTCTATTTCTGAAAGGCTGTCGCCATTACAGGCGAGGTAGGTCAGATTTACATTCTTTGAAACATCGAGAGTGAAAATGGGGCTGTAGCTGCAGTTAAGGTGGGTAAGCTCCAGATTGGATGATACATCCAATTTGGTTATTGCATGATGGGGAACGTTCAGAGTTTTAAGATGCGTAAAATTTTCGATCCCGGTAAGATTCGTAAAATGCGGGCTCGCACTGAGTTCGCCATCGTTATTGATTGTTTCTATCAATACCGCTTCCGCTTCGGAAATTTCTCCGTCGGGAGTCGACCCGTCCTTGCCGTCGAAGCTTTCAACGATATATGCCTTGAACGCCGGATCGGCGAACACAACGTTTTCTGCACAGACGGTTTCAGAAAAAAGAATGAAAAAAAACGCAACAGCAGTGAACCCTGCTTTTGAAAGATTGCGCATTGAGGACCTCCATGAAGTTATTCAGTCATTAAAATAGGAAAATCAAGCCTTGGAACTTGACTCCTAGTCAGATGGTCATTTTACAATATACATTCAAGGGCATCAGTCTGGAATCATCGTGGGGATCCTCGCGCTCCCGCTTGCGATCGGTATCGGATTCTTTGCACTCCTGATCTGTATTTTCTGGCCGAAGATTCCGGGATTCCTCGTTGCCATCATCGCGAGGATTGCTTTCGTGAAAATTTTCGGATTTGACGAAAGCTACGGCGTGGCGACGATCGGCGCAAGGAATCACATTCCTTCTAGATTCCCCGTGCCCGCGTTTCCAGATATCGGTTTCGGAATGATGCCGAAGATGGTCCAGCTAGCGCTCCTTGGAGCGATCGAGTCTTCTTTCCGCAGTAATCGCCGACGGCATCAGTGGTCGCGCATTTTTTTCATTAATTCTTGTCAGCGGAATTTGGCTTCCTGAATTCGCGGGCCAGCGAGATTCCTCCAAGAATCATGAGCATGGCGGAAATGAGCAGGAAAACAGAGTCCATTTTCCAGCCTATTCCTCTCGCCAGGCCTCCAGAGAGCAATGGCGAAGCGAACTGTCCGAACCAGGCGCTGGCCATGCCGATGGACATAGCCTTTACCGATAGTTCCTGCGGAATTCCTTTGGAAATGCGAGTCAGCACGGAGGGAAAGAGAAGGCCTAGCCCCCAGCCGGCTAAGGTGATGCCTGCGATCATCATCATCAGGGAGTGGGAGAGGGCTATGTCCAGAAGTCCGACGGCAAGACACAGAAGAATTGAAGGCAGAAAAAATTTTTTCAATCGGAGAATTTTTTGGAGCGATATCCCGGCAAGCAGCATGACCAGTGAATTCAGCGCGAACAGAAATCCGGTTGTCCGCGAAGACCCGAGCCCCCGCGATTCCACGAAGATCGATAGATTGGCAATCACCAGAAAAAACACAGCCATTGTGAGAAAGGCGAGAAAACTGTAGAGATAAACGCTGCCTGGAAGTTTCCGGCGGGACACGGCTGCGGAAGAAACTTCTGGAAGCGGTTTCAGCAGGAAAATAACGCAGAGGAAAACCGGAACCCCCAGCCAGTATATGTGAAACATGAAACGCCAGTTCACCGCCGCGAGAATCCCCGCGAGGATGTTGCCGATGATGGCGCCGAGGCAATTCACGGCGGAGGAATACCCCATCATTTTTGTCCGTTCGGCATTCTGAAAACAGGCGACGATGAGCCCGGTGGAAAAAGGCAGGATAATTCCGGTGCCAACACCAAGAATGGCGCGGAAGCAGAGGATCCCTCCGAAGGTCGGCATTGCTGCGGCGCCCACGCCCCCGAGGACGAATAAGACGAGACCGCAGAGGATCAGCGCTTTGCGCTGCCGGAGTCGTTGTCCCAGAATGCCGCTCAGTAGTGCCGCCGGAATCATCATCAGCGGCGGCAGGGCGACGATCAGTTTGATGAGCGTTGTCGGCGTTTCGGGAAAGGCTTCGGCGATTTTGTGGATGCCGGGGGCGACTCCTGCGCCGGACATGATTGTCAGCAATGAGAGAGACAGAACGGCGGCTTTGAATGAGGCTTTTGAATAATTTTGAACTGCAGAGGTGTTCATTTTTTGTCCTTGTGATTACAGGACAATAATAAGACAGAATTTGCCTCTAAAATAACCGTAAACGATATTAAAATAGCCCAGAAAAAGAAATGTTCAATGTGACAGATGGTCTTGTCTGTATTCTTTTGGATTCTGCCCGAACGCTTTTTTGAAGGCTTGCGTAAAGTGACTCAAGCTGGCATACCCCAGACGGTAGCCGACCTCCGAGACAGTGTATTTTTTCGTGTCGAGCAGCTTCCGCGCGAGATTCATTTTTTCCGTGAGCGCATATTGGGCGATACTTTTGCCGAAGATTTGTTGAAAGCATTTCTGCAGCTTGCTTATGCTCATGGCGGTTTTGCTCGCTAATTCAGCGAGAGGGGGGATCTGCGGCAGAGCTTCCAGCAGAAGTCTGCGGGTCTGGAAAATCCGTTCCACATCCTGACTGTTCAGTGAGGCCTCCTGCTTCGGAAAAGTTCTTTGTTCCATTTGTTCAAGGAACAGACTCAAAAGGGCGATGGAGCTCTCCTGCATTTGCAGCTCCTGCAGCGGATTGTCCGCATCGTTCTGCCATTCATGAATCCGGTGGATGAGCTCCAGCATCCGCGGCGTCATGGATTCAAAGAGATAGAACGGCTTGTCGGTCTGTATTTTTTTATACAGATATGTCAGAGGAAGCGTTTGTTCCATCCATTGTCTTTCCAGAGTTAGGGTGATCTGATACCCGTTCATTCCGGCGGGGAAAATCTACCGGGATGCGAATGAACTCCAGAGGCTTCAGAAGACGGAAATTCAGGTAAGTCAGTGTAAAGCCCGGAAAAAAATAGAACTGCCGCATCTCCCCGTTTCCGACCTGGGGCGGTATGCGGAAATGGTTGCGTTCGGTTTGCACGCCGAAGCTGCGGGCCGTTAGGGCAAGAAACTGCTGCGGTTCGTTTTGAGCGGACAGATTTACTTTCATGAAAGAAAATATAAGCTCAAGAAGTCTGTTGGTGTTTACTGCCTGTCGATTTTTTGGATGTCTGCGTGCGGCCCGAAGTACATCCATGAACTTACGAGAACATCGGCGCAAGCCTTAGCGAACCTTCGACATCCTTTAATGCCTCTCGCGGGAAGCGCAAGCTTTCTGCGCCACATCTTGCCGAGGAAACTCACGAGTCGGATGCAGGCAAGGGCGAGGATCATGAGCCACAGCCCGAGCGTTCCCGCGACGGTGGGGTGCGTCATTCTGACGGGATTGCTGAACGACATCTGGAAAGCGGCTCCTTTTCAAAAGGACTTCAAAAGGATGAAACAAATTCTGAAAGTACTTCCTTTTTTTGTTTAAAAAGGATATTTTATGGGGGTTTAGTTTTATCGGGAAAAATCGCCGTGGGCAATGA
>JALNVO010000268.1 GCA_023231365.1 Fibrobacteraceae bacterium
CATGTTTTCGCGGGACTTCGGATTGTCGAGAAGCTGCCCGACGAAGTACCAGGAGTAAGGATATACGAACGGCTTCGTGAGCACATCTTGCTCGTTTAGAATTTTTGCGATCCGGTGGCGTGTGGTAGAAAATCGCTCTTCGGACATACTGTAAAAAGAATTTGTACCATAATAGCTTCCTGTGGCCCAGAAAACGCGTTCCGTCATTTGGGGCATCGCGTAAAGGAGGTGAGCATAGTCTCCTCTGACGCTTTGCGCGAAGGGGGCTTCTTTTTCTTTTAGGAATATATCGAGTTGCCGGGAAGCCTCCGAACTTTCGAAGTCCGCGCTTGATGTAAGGTAAACGGCAAAGGCAGCGAGCCCCAAGGCGTAGGCGTAAACGATCAGTTTCCATTTGCTCCGTTTAAGAACGAGGCATGCTGCAAAGGAAAGGAGAAACAGGCTCAGTCGCGGGCATGTATAAAATAAGGAGGTAATTCCCCCGTTGTATTTTAACAGGTTTTGCTGCCCGTGCAGATTGAAAAACACAAGATATATCGCGGCGAGGCCGATTACAGATAACAGAACCGGTTGGAGCTTGAAAATTTTTTTGAAGTGTTTCCATTGAAGTGCTGTCAAGAACGTGTGGCCGGTGAAGATAAGTGAGAAGAGCATCAGAATCCATTCCGCGCGCCAGGGCTGCACCTGTGTAAGGAATACGTGCTTCAGAAACACTCCGGCGAATGTCCAGTAATAGGCGATAAGCGCTGTGATGAGGATGCCGTTCCACATTTTTCGTTGCGCTTGGAAGAAAATCCGCGAAGCGCAGAATACGATGGCGAAATAGGCGGCGGCCCTTCCCATTTTGTAGGGATTCCATGCAAATTCCTTTGCCGCATCTGCCCAGACGGGGTCGAATGCCGCGAAGGGAAGCTTGCCGATGAATACGGTTAAGGGGAAAAAAAGAGAAAACAGGCCCACGGGAATTACAGTTTTAGGGTAATAGACGAAGCTCCAGATGAGGAGTCCCCAACCCGCAATGAGCGGGTGCATGAGCGTTCCCGCAAAAAATAGAGCAAATGATTTTTTCTTTTGGTTTTTGAAGAGAAAGAGAAAACCGAGAATAGCGAGAGCTTCCGTGAGCGTGCGGGAGGTGCACAGGAATTCCCCGAAGCGGAGCCAGTTCGTTGGCCCGTATGATAGCTCAAAAGAGGCTAAGAAGATAAAAATGGCGGCTGTCCATTTTTTGTTGATGGCTTTGATGAGAAGAGCTACCGCTATCCCCCAAAAAAGAAGGCTTGTTGCAGAAATAAGGAGTGCTGCATCATGTACGCCAAATATTCTAATAGCCGGTTTATAGAGGTAAGAGAACAGGGAAAAGGAATCCTGCGAACCTCCAATAAAGGCGAGATCGCCGACGAATCTTTCCGGATACCAACTTTGGATCACATTTAATAAATAAAGGACTGCGTCGCCGTCTAATCCCTTATAGGGGTGAGCTAAGAAAAATGTGACAAGGCAAATGAATGCCGCGCAAATCGCGTGCCGGTTTCTGTAGCAAAAATCTTTGAATATTAAGATTTCGTCTTGAATCATAGAATAAAGATAGGTAATAAAAAAGAGCCGCCAAAGGCTGCTGCTGTTTAGGGGCGATGCGGTTTAAAGGTATTCTCCACCCTGCGGATGTCGAAGTGCGCAAGCTCGGAGAATTCTATTGAAATTGTAAGATCCCTGTATTTAATGACGGTGCGAATTGTCCAGGGATGTTTTTTTTGCTTAGGTATTCCTGCTTTTTGGAGGTATTCTCGTTCCCTTGTTGGAATCGTTTGAAGTGGAAGAATGGAAAACTTGCGGGGAAAAAGACTTTTCGGCAAGAGCTTTTTAACGGGAACCTTTATTTTGTATCTTTACGGCGATGAGCGATTCCTTTTATGTACTAGTGGAAGCAATACGCGATACATATTACGGCGGCGGCCCGGTGATGGTTCCGTTGCTGTTTGTCGGGATGCTTGGGTTTTATTTTCTTTTTGCGGCATGGGTGCGCGTGGGGAGGGATTATTTTTCGAGTTCATTTCCCAAGTGCATTCAAAAGGTACGCGAATGTCTGGAAACAGGAGATCGCCGCGGGGCCCGCGATATACTTCGCCATCACCCCGGTTTTGCTTCGGATGAGCTCCGTTTGGCGTTAGATAAGTCTGCAGAAAATCCGGCTGAGTTGGAAGATTACCTTTCGGAGCGTTATTTGAAGGCGGACCGTTATTTGCAAAAGGGAAATGTGCTTATTTCTGTGATGGCTTCTGCGGCCCCTCTTTTGGGTCTTTTAGGGACTGTTACGGGTATGGTTTCTACGTTCCAGACGATTACGTTGTATGGCAATCACAATCCGTTGCTACTAGCTGACGGCATTTCAGAGGCTTTGATTACTACGCAGGCGGGGCTTCTCATTGCGTTCCCGCTGACGTTGCTCAAGCAGCGTTTGGACGACCGATTAGAAACTATCCGCCAGCAGATTGAACTCGGATTTACGCTGGTGCTTCACAATCAAGAAAAAGTTTCAAGGATTTCTGTATGAATTTTGAACTTCCTCGCCACCGCATGCAAAAGATGGGCATTGATATGGGCCCTCTGATGGATATGGTGTTTATTCTGCTCATCTTTTTTGTGGTAACATCTACGTTTACCCGCGAAACAGGCGTAGACGTGACCAAGCCCCGTGCACAAACAGCGAGTGCCCTTCAAAAAGAAAACATTATGATTGCGATTACACGCAATGGCACGGTACATATAAATGAACGAGAAGTGGATCTTGCGAGTTTAGAGGATGTGCTCAAGGATGCGGCAATGAAGAATCCCGATCGCGAAGCGGTTATCATTGCGGACAAAGATGCCGTTACCGGTATTCTTGTGAAAGTTATCGATGTGTGTACGCTCGCGAATATAAAAAAGGTTTCTGTGGCGGCTGAGGCAAATTGATGTTCCGCGTTTTCCTCAAAAGATTCTTCTTGATTATTGCTGCTACGGTGGCGAGTTTTGTGCTCGTTTTTTCTGTGACGGTGGCGAATCTTTTTATCAAGGGGGGATTTTTTAAGGAGCGCACCTATCGCACTACCGAAGTGCGCACGGTTCCGCCTCCGCAAATCAAAGACCGCCCTAAGGTAAAAGAGGCTCCTCGCCGCCCCAAGATGGCTAAGGCAAACCATCGTTCGCCTAAAGCAGGTCCGCAATTCGCCATGGATTTGAGCGTGGCCGATTTTGCCGGTGAAGGCGCTATGGTTCCCTCGGAATTTGTGGCAAAGGAAGCTGGCTCGGGTTCCGTGCATTCCGAAGGCGATGTAGATGAAAAACCGTCATTCCGCGGATCTCTCCCTACATTCGATCCTCCGCGTAAGCTGCGGGATGCCGAACAGGACGCTATTTTGCGGCTTTCTTTTTGTGTGGATAAATCGGGCAGGGCCTATAACATAAAGGCCGTAGAAGAATCTCCCGCGGGTATGGGCCTTTTGGAAGCGGGTAAAGCATCTCTTTCCCGTGCTGTATTTACGCCTGCCAAAAAAGCTGGGAAACCCGTAGCTTTTTGCGGCATGGAACAGCCCTTTGAAATCCGGTTCCGGGACTAATGGGTACCTCTAAAAATTTATTTTTATGAAATTGTCAATAACACATCACAATAGTGGGCTTCGCCCAGTCGCTGGGTCTCAGCAATGCAAAAGCAAGCTTTTGCGCTGCATTCGACCTTTGCGACTGTCGTCACTCAAAGATGGCCAAGAGCGCTCAAGCCGAGGATCTCAGGTAGTGAACTCGTTCACTATCA
>JALNVO010000269.1 GCA_023231365.1 Fibrobacteraceae bacterium
AAAACTTTTTCGGTGTCATAGGCATGTAGTAGGTAATGAAAATATCTAGAGGATAGTTTAACGATAGGTTTTAGGTCAATATAAGCAGCTGTGATTATACCCTTTTCGTCAACCAAGCCTGTTCGCAGGCTTCTCTTGTCGTTCTGTAAATCTGTTGGACGAATAATTATGTCGCCCGATTCAACGATATTGTAGGTGTTAAAACTTTCGGGTAAAAGGCCTTCAAGATTGTTTATATCTTTCCGAATGATTTTGCCATAGCTCAAAGATAGCAGATTGATCTCTTTACCTAAACGGTTTCTATTCTTTCGTTCAGAGAAATAAACATATAAGGGATGAGCATCCCAATTTTCGGGTATTTTCCCAATCCATTCAATCCCGCTGTCCTTCATCTTTCTCATTTTCCGCCCCCGATTTTGCCGTAATTGGCAGTCAAATAGTTGACGAAGGCAGAGCAAGATACCAACATGAACTTGGCGTCCTCAAAGGTGACCTCGGATTCAGTCATTCCTTCGGCGTGCCTTATACCGCCTTCATCGCTTGTATAACCATAAAGTTTGCTAAAAGCCACTTCCAAAGTTGGATGAATGTTAACTCCGTTGTCTTTTAATCTTTTCAACGCTTTCCCTAAAGAAGCACATTCATCGCCTACAATAATTGAGCAAACGGATTCCACCGCCGAAATGCTTTCTTTAACACTATTCTTATAGTCGGGATGTTCCCTATCGGAAATAAAGCCTAATGCTTTGCTGATATGGGCTTTCGTACCTTCAAATTTATTTTCACAAGCTTCTTCTATGGATTCCTTTTCATTCTCGTCGGCTATCGGGGTTATTTTTCCGTCTATCATTCGGTAACCTACATATTCTCGTTCAAAGACCATATTAATGAAGTCATAAAATTGTTTTTGTTTGTTCGTTTCGTTATCCGAATACCGATGGCGAGTAATCAGTTCAATCAAATCAAGAACTTCATTATAAGGAGCTTCAAGAAAAACCTTTTCAACGAGAATGTTGAAACCGTCAATTGCGTAGTGTTTCTCAGGATCAATTTTAATGGCTAAAGCGTATCCTATAATATATCTGCAAAAAAAGTCTTCTTTCAAATATATGTCCCTATTATAGGGGGCATCTCCAAATTGATCCCTTAAACTGGATGAAATTACATTATACAATAAAGTCCTTGTCCTATCATCAAGGTCGTTCATTTGGATTTCTGTGTTACAAGAACCCATATTATGCGTTTCACTAAATCCACCGCGAACATGAATTATGCTTTTTCTTGATTTTGTTATCACGAGCTTTTCTTTCATACACTACCCAAACAGTTTTTCAAGGGTGGAGTTCAATGCGGCTTCCTTCTTCACGATTTCCTTGGCTATTACCTTGGACAGCCTCGGTTCCTTGTACTTGTAGAACATCTTGGTAAAAGGGATTTCCGCCCCGGTCTTTACCACAGGTTTCTTAGCGCCCAGATTTTCTTCAAAGAACGCCTTGGCGTCGGGAATATGCGGGAGCACTTCCTTCGCCATATAGTCCTTGATGTCGGTATTGAAGGGGACGATTTCCGCATCTTTAGTGTCGGCGTCGTAAATAACGTTGCCATTTTTATCCTTTTGGATGTCGGCGGTTTTGTCAATGACGGAAAGCCCCTTGGCGATCTTGTCCACGAACTTGGGGTAGCCCATCCAAGGCGGAACAAGACCATCCAAAATCTTGGTCAGAACGGGGATGAAGTCCTTGGGGTTCTTGTAAATCTTCGGAGAAATGTTCTTTTTCAAGTCCGCCACAAGAGTATCGTAGATGGGCTTGTTCGTCTGCATTTCGCCGAGCTTAGCCTTTTCCTTCGCGGTCAGCTCTTCCGCATTCTCCAGCTCGGTCACGGTCGCCTCATCGTAAAGCCCCCCGAGGGTTCCGCTCGCGACCATATTCTCAATGCGCTCTTTAGTGATGCCGTAGCTCCGCTGAAGGGGTTGCATCACTGTGTATTCCCGATACTTGAAATCGGAATTTCTGAATATCTTGGAAAATTCATTTTCTTTGAATCCCGCGTACAACTTTGTTACAGCGGCTCTATCTTCGGGTGTAATTTCGTTGCGCTTGCTACCTAATGATTTCCGCAGAGGGTGACTGAAAGAGGACGCATCAATAAGCTGAATCTTGCCTATCCGCTCCTTACGCTTCTTTTTGGATATGACCCAGATGTAGGTGGCTATGCCCGTATTGTAGAACATATCGCCCGAAAGCTGAATTATGGCTTCAAGGTAGTCGTTGTCCAGGAGCCACCTGCGGATTTGGGATTCCCCCGAGGACACTCCGCCGCTAAAGAGGGGCGAGCCGTTCTCAATGATGGCCGCACGACCGTTGTCCTCAGGCTTATTGATTGCCGACTGCACAAAGAGCAACTGCATGTCCCCCGTCGCGGGCTTGCCTGCGGGAAAACGGCCTTTCTCCTTTTTCAAGGCTTCCGCGTTCACGGCATCCTCAACGCCCTCGGCGGCATCCTTGCCACCCCACGGCTGACCAAAAGGCGGATTCTCTATTACGAAGCGCATTTTTTGGCTGGGGAAGCAATCGGCCTTCATCGTGTCCTGAAGGCGAATGTTCTCGGCATTCTGCCCGCGGATAAGCATTTCCGCAAGGCACATGGCGTAAGATTCCGGGTTCACTTCTTGCGAAAACAGACGGATGTCCGCGTTCGGGTTGAAGCGCTTGATATAGTTGTTGGCGGTGGAAAGCATGCCGCCCGTGCCGCTCGCCTGGTCGCCGATTGTAATGACCTTGCCCTCTTCAAAAATATCGTCGCACCCTTCCGCAAGCAAAATAGAAACCATGAGCTTGATGATGTCGCGACCCGTATAATGATCACCGGCTTCCGCGTTTTCAGAAAATTTTCGGATGAGCTCCTCAAAAATGTAGCCCATCTTGATGTTGTCTACCTTCGCAGGGTCTAAATCTATCTCGGAGAACGCTTTGACAACCGTTAAAAGGCGGTTGTGCTTATTCATTTTGTCTATTTGCTTATCAAAATCAAGATTTGCGATGATGGACTTCACATTATCCGAAAATCCGTTTAAGTAGGATTTGAAATTGGAAGCCAAGTGGTCGGAATCGTTGATGAGTTCCGCAAGGGTGAACTCGCTCGTATTGTAGAACTGATAGCCCGCAATTTTACACATCGCTTTAGCGGGGTATGTCGGTTTTTCTTTGAACTTTTTTACGACCTTTGTCTTAGTCGGGGCTAGGGCACACTCAAATCGACGGATGATCGTCATCGGGATGATCACATCCTTGTACTTGTCGCTTTGATAGGCTCCACGGAGCTTATTGGCGATGCTCCAAATAAAATTTACTTCGGCGGAAACATTGACGGGATTATCATCCCAGAGGGCATCAATCTTGGGTGTTGACATATATAAAGGCCTTAATATAAAAAACAAAAGTAAAAAATATTAATATTACACCTCAAAAATAGCTTATTCCACGGAGAAACGTGGCCTGAAATTTTTTTCGCGGCTCCCAAATGCAAAGCGCCAAATTTCGGGTAGAAACAAGAGCCTAAAATAAAAACACAAATTCTCCAGTTCCGTTTCCAGAACGCGATGAATGATTCCAGATATGATCAACCCCTATCCCGGACCAGCATTAAAACGAGCCCGTCAGCACCAGGCCCGCGCCGGCATTCGCGGCATTCACCGTCGGAAGGAGCATAACGCGGGCAACTCCCGCTTTTGCAACGGAATGGCGCTTTCTATATGACTCCAGAGACTTCTGATATT
>JALNVO010000270.1 GCA_023231365.1 Fibrobacteraceae bacterium
CAAGTTAGTTAGATTACGGTGCAGGTTACATTCATCTCAATTCAAGTTACACCAAAATTTTTTCCAAATGAGAATTCTCTCTCCTGCGCTTCATTTTTTTCTCTTTGCCATCCTCTGGATCTCCGGCTGGAAAAAAAAGGTACTGCAAACTAATCTCAAATTGGTCTACCCAAAGATGAGGCTAAACGAGCAGAGAAAGTTCCGGAAAGAACTCCTCTGGAAACTGTCCAGGGATGCAAGCGATTTCATTACACGAAATACAATTTATTCGCCGGATGACCCACATTTTATCATCGATAAAGAAAGCATTCCTATAATTGACAGAATGAAACACGGCGGCTTTTTACTCACCGCTCATCTAGGCAACTATGAAGCGATGGGCCCTTGGCTTTGCCGACTGGGAGTTCCTCTTTCAGCAAGTTATTCACAAATAAAGCCGAAATTTCTCAATAATTGGCTCTATTCACACTTGAGAAGTGTTGATAAGTCAGAATATTCTTTATTTATCCACAATCCAAGGCAGATTTTATCCCTCATCGACAATCATAGACTTTTCTGCTTGCTCGCCGACCAAGACTACAGAAAATCTCACCCTACACAGGGAACATTCCTTGGAATCCCTGTAAATTGCAATCCAATCCCAGAATTCATTCTCCGACACCGCCCGAAAACGCCTATATATATATGCTGGTTGAAAACGGATAAAAAAGTGCGGACCTTGTATGCCAAACAAATTTTCCCTAATTCGAGCGATAAAAGGAAAAATATTACTTCACTATATAATATATGGTTAAGTCAAAAAATTATTGAATCTAAAAGTGATTGGTATGGGTGGGTACATCGCCGATTTCTATCGAATTTTGAGCTAAGTAAAAAAATCTATTCACATTAAGCAAACAATTCAAATATTTCGTTAAGTACTTTTATTGTAACTACTTATACCGGTAAAAAACTAAAATTTCAAAACTTTATCCAAATGCTCCATTTTGATTATTTTAAAACAATTCACAAAATTTTATCAAAAACTACACCAAACAATGTTTCACGTGAAACATTGTGAATTTTTTGTTAAAAAGTGACATCCTGATTTTCTTTATCTCCATTTTGATTATTCCTATTTGATTCCATTCCGCGACCTTAGATTTAAAAATTTTCAACTAAAACTCATAAAATTAGTGGACTAAACTTACCGTTTCCTTTACGCTGGTTTCAATTTGAAATCATGATTTTCGATCATCCCCTTTTTCAAGAACAGAAGAAACGACTAACCCTAAAAAGGGTTGCTTGAAAAAAACTAAAACACAGAACGGAAAAACATCCTTAAATTATCGCTCCCTGTCTGAACAATCATTTTCCGATGTCTTTCAAAAAATTTTTCTTTTGCTGCCGACGGACACTTTTCATCAACTGCCCTTCGTTCACTCCCACCGTACTCAAGAAGTAGCCCATGGACCGGAATTGCTTCCCCCAGTATTTTTTACAGAGACCGTCAGCTCCCTAAATATTTCTATAGTACACAACTTTCAAGAAACAAGCGAATTGCTCACGCTCATGTCCGGCGAAATTCAAAGAACTGTGGATATGGTTCTTCTGAATCTTTCCTGAATGGCCGTCAGATTCTTCCAGTCGCAAAGACTGCGGACTTCAATCGCGGACGGACAGCAGCTGTGGGAATCCGATCTCCTTGTCGAAATCAGCCATATCCAAAAAATCTATTTTCCCACCCACTTCTCTCGTTCATCGTACTTCAAACATCGCTATAGGATCAAAAACCGGCGAATACCAAGTTTAATGCAGCCCCTTTTCGTTCTTTCCAATTTCAAAGATCATAACTGTTCATTCTTTTCTCAAAACAAATCACAGCCTCCACTAAAAAAGGATGAAACGGCCAGTGCCTTAATGCCTCTCTCATCCCCTAACAATTTGTCACTTATCTAATCCTATGTTTCTTAGAGCTTATCCGTGAATAGGTTTCGCATCGAAAATCGGCTGAGCCATGAAAGCAAACGAGGCGTAGTGAATTGAGCTATGATGGTGAGCCTGAATCCGCACAGCTGTTTTCCAGCCGGTTGCATAGCGAATTGCGATTTAGGGATAAGATCTTAGTCCAGATATACTTCAGGATCACCAAAGTGTCGAGATCGACTGTGCCCACGATATCTACCTATTTCCAAATTAATCTTTCAAAATTTCTTACTTTTCAAAGACCACATCGAAGGCATTCCTTTCAGATAACTCATCATTCATAGAATGGAATACTTAGGGAAAACCGATCTTGCGCACGTTCATTTTAGTACTCGCTTGCTGATCTTTTCTGCTTAAGCGCTGAATCCAAACAGCATAGCTCGATGATTTTGAGGAACTCCAGGGCTAGAAATGAATAGACCGTTTCTAAAATTCATTTACGGCAAAAAATAGCTGCAACAATCGTGTAGATCATCTGGCGCTTGCATAACGCCATTCGCACGTCTGTGAATAGATTAATAAAACTTGCCGTGCGTTCTCAGCTTCTCCTCGTACTTCTTTTTCCATTCAGAAACCTCAACTACGTCCGACGAGAAAAACTTGAGGGTATCTGGAAAAAGTATGATATAGCCATGGTAGACATCAGCCCAGACGATATAGATTTTTTTATCCACCATAAGTCGGGGAGTTTGCCCATAATTTCGGCACTTGTCACTGAAAAATTTTTCCGTCTGAACTCTGGAGAAAAAGACTCTGTGGTGCTTGCAAAGTTTGGTCAAGCCGGGAACCGTAGAAATACAGCCAAGCATTGCGCTAGCCCAACAGAATTGATCCCATCGCTCTTTTTAAACACGCTAGACACGGCACAAAATCTTTATTTTCTTCAAGCAATTGGGCGAGCCTCCTGTTCTCTTTTCCACTAAATTTTCAAAAATCCTTTCCAAGGACATCAAAGCATTCTCAGCTTACCTTCCCTGAAATATTCGGAAAACTGAGCAAAGACTTGTCCATTCCGTCAAAGATGAAAAACACCTTTTCTACGGAACCGATTCGAACACCGCCTTGAAATCTTCGTTTTTATCGATACCATCAGTCATATAACTGATGGCCTCGTCTTTATGAAATGAAAAAATTTTCAAATAGACTAAAGCTTTGCTAGCGGATACTTCATTCCAATCACTGCATTATTTCATCTCGAATTCATCCCTGTAGCCAAAAATATGACAACGCTAGCGTCACCGAGTTCCGCACTCTTTCCCATATCCGCATGGATTAGCACGAGTGTTTCTTGAAAAGCTTGACTTTTTACCCTCCACGTCAATACAGACCTGCATACACAACGACCATATAAGAGTCAGAACTACAAGTAGAAAAAAAGCATCCTTGACATCCGAAATGTCGAAGACACAAACCAACACGGATATTGAGCGTTCCGACCCTTGAATCCATTTGTGTGTCGCAAACGAAATTTCGCTCGTCGGCAACTCATATAAAGTTCTCACTCTGATCCGGGGTATTTCAAGAACCAGATGGGCGTTACCCTGAACTATCGCCAGGAGCTTCCATTTGCAAAGACGCCGGATCACGTCGCGGACATAAAAGCGGACCTCTACGTCCATCACCCGGAATCTATATTTTGGACACCAGATGATGTGATACTTGCATTCGTAGACTGTATGACTCAATTTTTTTAATGATGAGGGCATTTGCATCTCCTTGTTGGACATTTGCCTGTCCAAGGAATCTATGCCCTCATCACCATTTC
>JALNVO010000271.1 GCA_023231365.1 Fibrobacteraceae bacterium
ATGGCATTCTTCAGAAAAACTTAAAACCGGGCGATGTCCCTTCCGCGGAATTTTTCGTTTCGGATGGAGACGAAGCCGTTGCCGCGTTTGACTTCTGCAATTTGCACGGTCTCTGGAAAAAGGAGATCTAGCTTTGCAACATTCACCTTGCAGGGTGGTGACAACTCGTTTCTTTTAATCTCTATTATTCCTAGCAATAGTTCACATTATATGGATCTATCCGAGGCTTGTTCTATGAATAAGATGATAGCTTACTGTGGTTTAAACTGCGAAAAGTGTGATGCCTACATCGCAACAAAGAATAACGATAATGCGCTAAGAGAAAAGACAGCAAAGCGTTGGAGTAAATTAAATAACGCTCCGATTACAGCGGAGATGATCAATTGCAACGGTTGTCGCGGAAATGGAGTAAAAACGATTTTTTGCGAAAGCATGTGTCAGATTAGAAAGTGCGCTTCTAAAAACGACTTTGAAACTTGTGGCGATTGCAGCAAAATGAATGAATGCAAAACGCTAGCCGAAATTCTAAGTCATAGTCAAGATGCAAAAGAAAATCTGCTGAAAAAGTAAATTTTGATTTTTATAACTAGCATCAAACCAACGAACGACAGTTGCAAAGCAATTGTTTTGACCGCTATTCAAACTCAAAACAATTCAAAGGAAACTTATGAAAATAGAACGGCTTCGTGGAGTAAATTTAGGCGGTTGGTTTAGCCAAGTCAATTGCATCGAAGAAAAAGATTCTGCGAATTTTCCAGGGCTTATCCAGCATATTCAGACATTTCTTTCTAGTGCGGATTTCAAACGAATTCACGATGCTGGGTTCAATCATGTGCGTTTACCGGTAGATTATTTCAATCTCTTTTCTGAAAAAGAACTACAACCCAAAGAAGAGATATTTGCTCTTTTAGATAAGGAAATCAAAGAAATCTTAGCAACAGGGCTTCACGTCATCTTGGACCTTCATAAATGTCCTGGACACGATTTCTTCTTAGGGTGCACAGAAGATCAACCCTTATTTTCTGACCCGAAATCTCTTGAACGAACCTGCGGAATATGGGCGTACATGGCAGAGCGATACGAAAGCGATCCTCGAATAATGATGGAATTGCTTAATGAGCCCGTCAGTCTCACTTCTGAAGGGTGGAATAAAACGAAAGAAGTTCTTTTCAAAACCATCCGCAAACACGCTCTGCATACTACGATTGTCGTTGGATCAAATAAATGGAACAGTGCAAAAGAATTTGAATCGCTCACTCCAATCGATGACGATAATCTCATTTATAGTTTTCACTCGTACACGCCCGTATGCTTTACGCATCAAAATGCAAGTTGGATTGAAGATTCCTTCTATCATCAAGAGCGAAGCTGGCCCGGCGATTATCTTCCTCCATCAAACGGCAGCGAATTCCGACTCGATTACGAATATGGACATTGGGATAAAAATAGATTGCAAGAATCCGTGCAAAACGCTCTAGACTTTAGAGAAAAATATAAAGTACCTGTCGCATGCAATGAATTCGGAGTCTATGTACAAACTCCGCGCAAATTTCAATTAGCTTGGGTGAAAGACTTCCTGGACATTTTGAAAAGCGCGGATGTCGGATTCAGCTATTGGAATTACAAGAATCTCGATTTCGGAATCGTCTCTATCGGAGAAGATTTGCACAAGAATCTTCAACAATACCGAGGTCCAGATCATCTTGATAGCGAATTAATGAATTTGCTATCTAAAGGATAGCGATAATTTGTCGCTCTATGATGGGCTCGCGAATCGCGGGGAGAGCCTTTTTCACGAGAACATACTCGTCGGAGCGTTCTTCTTTTTCATGAATGCACAAAGGAACCGGCTGAAAATATTGTTCTTCGACAGCGGCGGACTATGTCTATTCTGCAAGCGTCTCGAGAAGGGCCGGTTCCGTCTGCCGACAGGAGGAAACGATTGGATAGACAGCATCAGCTTGGAACGCGAGCGAATTTATCTTTCTTTTTTTGTAACGCCAATAATAGCAATTTTAAACACAAGACCGGGAATGTAGCGCTTGGCCGCGTATATTGCAGGAACAAAGAAACCCTAAATTTATTTATTGACCTTTTGGTGTTCTTTGACTTTCACACTTTTTTTAATTAAATCATTATTCTGCAATTGTTTGTTTTAATTTCTGCAAATGATGTTTTGTAAAAATTTCAAATTTATTTAAATTTATGCATGTTTTGCAATTCTTTAGAATGAATTCGCAATTGTTGTTTTGATTTGTTGCAATTCTTTATATATTATGGGTATGGACGATTTACCTGAAAAAATAGACCTACCTTATATTCAATTCGATAGTCTGACGACGGATTATATCCTAGCGCTTGAGGATCTCCGCGGAAAGACTTTGCGAGGCAATACTCCGCCAGTTTGGTTCTTTCAGCTGAAGAACTCTTTCATGATTATGGAAAGTGTCCTCTCGTCCAGAATAGAAGGAAATCATACCACTATCGCTGAATATGCCGGCAAAGTGACTATGCGGGAACAGGGCAATAAGCTAGTTCAGGAAGATTTATTGGAAATCCAAAATATCGAATCCGGGATCTCTTTCATAGAACAGGCTTATAAAGATAATTTTGACTTTCCCATAGACGAAGAGTTTGTACTCAAATTGCATAGTTTAGTTGTTCAAAGTTTGCTTCGCGAAGGGGATGAAACTAAAGGCTATAGAGAAATTCATGTCCAGATTCAGAATTCAAATCATGAGCCGCCAGGCCCTGAATCGGTGCGCGGGAACATGAATTTCCTTTTTGAATTCATAAACCGGAAAACTAGCATCAAATACGATCTTGTGAAAATTGCGGTCGCTCATCATCGTTTTGTATGGATACATCCTTTTGCAAATGGTAATGGAAGAACAGCAAGATTACTTACCTACGCCATGCTTCTCAAAATATTTGCATTCAATAATTCGCATATCATTAATCCGACGGCAATTTTCTGCTCCGACCGAAAGAAGTATTATGAAATGCTTTCTGTGGCGGATTCGCTTGATAACGATTCCGTGTGCAAGTGGTGTGATTACATGCTAGATGGACTACTGCAAGAACTGAAAAAAATAGACCAACTGACTGATGTTGAATACGTAAAAAACAGGGTGCTACTCCCGATGATAGATCTAGGCTTACACAATATGCAAATAACGGAAGAAGCCTATAATGTTCTTAAAGTCGCAATCCAAAAACCGGAAATGCAAGCATCTGATGTGGCGCATCTCTTCAAGAGCAAATATGAGACTTCAAGAAAAATCAAGTCTTTCATCGAAGCCAAGTTTCTTATGCCTGTGACGGAAGGCTCGAGAAAGTATTGCATCAACCTGAAAAGTCCTCTCTTGGGAACCCATTTCCTGATTTTAGGGAAAGAAGGTTTTTTCAAGGAATAACTGCACAAAAAAACACCCTACCACTTATCGTGACAGGGTGTTTTTTTATTTAAGTCTAATTTTAGACAGCCGTTTCCTTAGACATTTCCTCGTAGAAGGCGTAGCGGGCGTCGACTTCCTTCTGGAGGTCATCGGCGAGCTTCGCTGCCATTTCGGGGTTGGTACGGGTAAGGGATTTGTAGCGGTTCTCGGTATAGATGTATTCCTTTACCGGGAGCGTCGGCTTTTTACTGTCTAGGATGAGAGGGGACTTTCCTTCCTCTGCAAGAGCCGGGTTGTAACGGAGGAGCGGCCAGTAGCCGGAGTCAAC
>JALNVO010000272.1 GCA_023231365.1 Fibrobacteraceae bacterium
CTGGAATCCATATCCGTGTTGCATTCCGGGTAGCGCACCAGAAATTCCCGGGGAGTATACCCTGAAAAAGCCTTGAAATCCTTAATAAAATGAGACTGATCGCAATAACCATTCTCAAAAGCCTGATCCGTCAAAAGACGGTTCCCCCGCGAAGTAAGATCGGCAATCGTCTGCTGAAAACGAATCACCTTACTAAACTGCTTCGGCGTCTTCCCCACATAGGCCGCAAACTTGCGTTCCAAAGTCTTTGAAGTCACCGCAAGCTCCCGAGACAAATCGCGGGACGAAATCTGTCCGCGGTTTTTCCGGATACAATCCACGCCTGCGCGAACCAGAGCCGCATCGAAAGCAGGAACCGGAGAAAAACGAGCAAGCAAAAAAGAATCCAACGCCTGAACTCTCGACGACACCGACAAAGCCTCACACAAACGATCTTCCAACTCGCGCACCGCGCCATTCCACACATCGCAAAGATTAAAACTCCCATTCTCGATTTCGTACAAAGGAAATCGGAAAAAATGACACGCCCCCGCCGGAAAAAAACGCACAAAAACAACCCCTGCTGCGCCGCAAGTTGAAACATCCGAAAAAGAATGAGCGAGGCCCGAAATCACCGACTGCGGCTGACGCGTCACCGAATGATCCTCATGACAAAAAACAAAAGGATTCCCGTAATGAAACATCAACTGAATCGATTCCGTCGGCACCACGCGCTCCTGCACATCGCGCTCCCCGGGATCGGACTCCATAAAACAATAATCCTTAACAAAGGTCTTCAGAAATCCGGAAGGTTGTGCAAAATAAAAACGCATCGGAACTCCATAATCTCACTCAAACGGCGTTTAGAAGCATTCAGAGATATAAAAGATAAAAAACGGAATTTTCAAAAAAGGAAAAACAAATTAGAAATTCTATTGGCAAAAACGAATATCCAGAACAAGAGCGAAATGAATCTCACTAAACCAGTGTTTACAAACGTTCAGAAGGTTCCAGAAAGTAGAAAATAAAAAAAGACAATGGGCGTGCCCGACCCCGCCGCCGGCCTGAATTCAGGCCTTACATCCAGCGAGCCTCTGCGGGGCCGGTCGGGTGCTACTCGCCCGTCGCAGAGTTTAAAATTACACAACCGCGCCGGGCTCCCCGGGCCTTGCGTACCCCAAAAGTCCCGGCACATCCGTGTGACGCCCCCTCACGCAAAAGCGGAATCGACGGGACTCAAAAAAAATCTCATCCGCTCAGAAAAACCGCTACGGCAAAGCAGCACACCCACAAGATTCTCATTCCACATATTCGCCGCAGAATTTTGCAAACAGACAATCATTGAATCGAGGAACGCGGCAGTGCCCATCTTGCAATTAGCTTTTGCATTTTTCCCATACTTTGACTAAATTAATGGCGAGAGCGTATTGAGTTAGTGGAAAGAGGTTGACCACTTAGGGAAGTTACGCAAGTATTTGCCTCATGCAAGAGTTCGCCGCCTTGCATTGCGCTCTCACTATTTCAGACCTTTTCTGGGGTCAAAGCTGGGACCTCTCTCGGCTTTCCTGTGAACGCAAAATTCAGGGACCACAAAAAATTGGCAGAAAAAAAGCCCACACAGCCGTTAGAATTTTCCTGCAGTCGATTCATTCTGTACTTTACCATCTGATACTTTGTTTGTGATGCTAAAATGTTTGATGTTGTTGTCAATATCCATCTTGCTTTCCACTTTTACAGTATCACTCTTCTCTGTTTCGTTAAACAGATCCTTCTTATAGAAAACGAGAATGAAAGTCCTTCTGAAGGACGATAAGTTTTTTCAAGCAGATCCTTATAGTAAGCTCCGCTCACAAGCTCATCATAATACTCGGCAAAAGCTCCAGCGAACAGAATCAAAGCAAGTAGAATTATTTTTTTCTTTACCTTATGTTTAAAAGCATATTTGGCTTATCCCGATGCGTACGGGGAACGCGGAATAAGATTTTCTTCACTTTCAACGCGTTAAATTGTGTGGGAATTGTTTGTCCTATGAATATATATTACTAAAATTAGCATATAAAAGAAAAGCCCTGAATACACCACGTCCAACACAGGAGCGAGAAGATTATGTATCTCCGAAGACACGCTATATGTTCAGCCATGGCACGGGGTTATCTTTGTCTGTTTCTTGAAGGAACCAAGCCATGGACACTCGCTTTTTCAGCTGATAGTTCAAAAGCAACACTAACTCTTGTTCAAGGAGATTCCACGATCACGATCGATTACGCCGTGACCGATAAAGGAACTCCAGTCGATCCTTCAACGTTGAATGGCATCGCCATGACCTTGCCCTCAGGAGAAAACCAGACATTATTTTCTGGCGTGCAGATCCTTGCAAGAGAAGTCGTGCGCGATGGCGCGACTATTGATTCATTACAGATCTACAGTGAGGACTGTGGTTGTAACTTCATAAAGTTTGGGAGATAACATGATATTGCGATTCTTTTTGGGCCTTATTTTCTTGGCTATTTTAGCATCCTGTCAGAGTTCGGGGAGTGGGAGTTCAACAAGTCCGATCTCATCATCAGATTCTGCGGCAGGTCTTATTTGCTTGGAAAAAACAACAAGCGGATTGATTCTTGTTTGCGAAGAATATCCGCTTATGACGGCGGAAATGTGTGCAGGCCGTGCCGGTCAAACTACGATGGTCGGGACTGCAGCATCAGCGTCAATTGTAGACGCCTGCCCTTCGGATGCGGCGGGTAGTTGCGAACTCGGTTCTACAACACTGACATTTTACAGCAAGACGCAGTACAATGCTTTCTGCGGGGCTTTTTCTTCATCCTCAACGGCAGAATAATTTACGGTCGTCACTTCAATATCTCACCTGTAAATATTGATCTTTTGTCTTTGCTAGATCGCAGCACATTCCACATACCTGTCATATCTTATTACCCGACAGTACCGGCCAAAATCCTTGCCACGCGTATATATCGTCCATCCTCAGGAATGGATCATCGAGACGATCACGGCATCCACAGCGCCGATCGCTATCCCCTTGGCCATGCAGTCGTTCGTTATCTTCGCCGCAAGTTCGCAATCGGAAGAAACAATCATCTCGTCATCAAACGCAGAAAAATATTCCCGCAAAAGGACGTATTTCTTATAATCCCTTAGCCCGACAATATTTCCTGCCGGACGGAACCTATCATCTGCAGGACGCCTCGCGGATCAGATATTCGACATTCTGTCGCAAAGCTAAGCGAGGAGACCGTGCGCGCAT
Source organism: Fibrobacteraceae bacterium (assembly GCA_023231365.1). Lineage (GTDB taxonomy): Bacteria > Fibrobacterota > Fibrobacteria > Fibrobacterales > Fibrobacteraceae > Hallerella. The sequence continues at coordinate 3,242 of JALNVO010000272.1, forward strand.
CGGGTTCAGCGTGGCTTATGCCGTTGTTCCCAGCATCTAGCTTGTGTTTTGCCTATCTTCGCAGAACTGAAAAAATCAGTTACCCGTCGAAGGCGCCCCAGTTTCCTCGGACGTCTGAATAGAATTCATTCTCGGGGAGCAGGTAATCTTACCCCAATTGCTGACACACTCAACATAGTACGAAGCCTTCTTTCCGCACCCTTTGACACCAATATTCATCGATGTCATTTGCTGCCCGAGCCGAGTCACATCGCTAATCAAGGACATAGACACATCCTGGCAGTCCAAATCGAACTTCACCCTTTTCTCAATGCTCTTTTCAGCTTGCGCCTCATGGGCCTGGTCATTTGGAAACGTCCCTGCACAGCCCATAAAGATGAAGGCCATTGCAAGAGATAAACAGAACAGCATACGTTTCATTTTTACCTCATTAGTAGATCTAATCCAAAACTCGTACCATAATAGCAAAAAA
>JALNVO010000273.1 GCA_023231365.1 Fibrobacteraceae bacterium
GAAGAACGCAACGGAGGGGAATCGATTTGAAAATTGCCTCCGGGAAGAAGCCTGTCATAATTTGAAAAAGCAGAACCATTTACAACAAATGAATACTTTATTTCCGACATGCGCACAGCATAGTTAAGATCCGAAAGGTTGGGGCTATAAGCTTGTGTATCGTGATTTGAAAGAGTAGATAATAACGTAGAACGATGTGGATAATAAGAAAGCGACAAATACGTTTTTCCACCAGAGACCATATCCGGTAGCGAAGCCGCTCTCACCGTATAGAGTGATGCTGAAGAAACTTCCGTCGTATCATGTGGAGCATTCCAGAACCAGAACCATTCCTTGCCGGTGGCTTCTTCCCAGCCACCATCGTTTCCGAAATACGTATCGCGAAGATAAGCATCCTTTTCAACCCGGATATACCGCATATAATCGACGCTCTTGCCAGAGGATCTCGGGGCCGTTAAATAAGAAAGCCTCGCTCCCGTTCCTGAAGAACTCCAGCCGAATTGAAAACACTGATAAAAGCTGTATGGCGAAGAAGACTAGTAATACTGCATTTCTCTATAATTCGCTGTAGAATCTTCCAAATCGACGCGTTTCCAAAGAGAAGTCCCATAGCCCGCAAAAAAAATCGTGTCGCCGTCGTCGAAAGTTCCGTCGGCCGCAGAAGAAGAACCTCCATGATCGCGCACATCTAGGGGAATTTCAAAAATACGGGTAGGGAGAATCGACTCCGTACTTTGTATGACATCAGGCATCGTGTCCTGTGGAGCTCCATATAGCCGGATTTTATCAATCGGAATGCCTTCGCAATCTGAAGCGCGTCCCTGTTCCGAACAAGCAAAGCGGATTTGCTCGTACGTCACCCTATACAGACCATCTTCGGCTGTATTCCCATTTTCCCTGTCGCCTACTAGAATCCGGGCTAGCCAATTCACACTTGAAAGTTCAGTAAAAGATGCTTTGCGAAGGGCCCTTGCAGAAGCGCCGGACGATGTTCCAAAAAAAGCGGCACCCTTAGGGTTCATCACAGAAGAGAGCAAGCGCTCGCCCGGATTTTTTCCTTGAGGAGAACCTGAAAAAGAAACCTTGACTTTGAAATTTTTGCGGATAGAAACTGTAGAACCACTCTTTATCAAAAGGGGAACGTAAATATCAGAAACCCAGACTCCGTCGCGGAGGATCGGAGCCGAGACGTCGAGCCCGCTAGAAAGAAGAGTATCGGACTTGCACCAAGTTTGTGAAAAACGCACGACGACGGAATCAGTAAGCGTCACAGAAGGCTTCGCCTTGCTGGGGAGCGCTACGCGATAAGCGCGATAAGGAAGATTTGATGACGCTTTGTAAAAAGCATTGTCCGGCAAAATTTGATATCCGCCAGCATCGCAGGATACAGGCGTAACATCAGCTACATTATCTTCAAATATAAACCGAGTCTTGGAATCTTCTTGCGAAGTAAATGACCACGATAAAGAGATAAAGAGAAATACGGACAGTGCAAATTGATACACGGCTATCTTCCTCCGACAAGAATTGAATCCACTTTAATCGTCGGCTGCCCTACAGTTACAGGAACAGAACCCGAGGCCGCCCCGCAAACACCAGCAGCAAGGGAAATATCGCTTCCTACCATAGAAATTCCGCGAAGCACGGCATCGCCCTTGCCAATCAACGTCGCTCCACGCACTGGTTTGGAAATTTTTCCTTTGTCTATAATATAGCCTTCTTCCACAGCAAAGTTGAATTCTCCCGTTGCCGGATTCACGGAGCCCCCAGCCATCTTCGCCGCATAGAGCCCGTGATCTACGCTCGCAATCATCGAATCAAAAGAATCCTTGCCCGGAGCGATAAAAGAATTGCGCATGCGGCTCACCGGAGCATACTTATACGATTCGCGCCTCGCGCTGCCCGTGCGGGGAGTTCCCGTTTCCATTGCTCCGACCATATCGGACATATAACTTTTCAAAATTCCATTTTCAATGAGAACCGTGCGCTTGGAAGGCATGCCTTCGTCATCAATAGCAATGCTTCCCCACAATCCAGGAATGGTCCCATCGTCGATAGCCGTAAGGCACGGCTGGGCGACAGTTTTTCCCAACATCCCGCAGAACGGACTCGCTTGATGGCGAATAGCTTCCGTTTCCAAAGGATGCCCCACCGCTTCATGGAAAATGACTCCGCCAAATCCGGGACCCATCACCACAGGCATTATGCCACCAGCAATATAGCCCGCACCGAGCATCCGCAAAGAACGCTCCGCAGCAGAAGCCGCAAGATCTCCCGCATTGAAAGATTCAAGTACTTCATAACCGGCAAGAGCTCCGGGAGCCTCGCGGGCCATAATCTTTTCCAAGCCATCGCCCGCAGTCACATTGATTCCCAAACGGGTATGCGTGCGGAAATCGATTGCATTAATTCCATCCGAGCTGATAATGTTCACATGAGTGCAAGAATCCGAAAGGCTCACCACGACTTGGCAAATTTTCGGCGATACCCTGCGCGCAGAATCGTCCGCCAAATGCAAAAAGTCAAGTTTGTAGCCTTGCCCCAAAATTCGCGGATCTTTAAAGCCCGGAGTATTTAAACCAAATGAATTCACTACAGGGGCAAAATGATATGGAATTTTGTTTCTCCCGCCGCGGCCAAATGCGAGCGTCTTCACCATATTCAAAAGAGAATCCTTGGATTCGTCGCTTGTAAAAGCATAGAGCACTTCCGCACCATATAACAAACGGACGCCAATACCGAATTCAGTCCCAGCGGTCGCATTTTCAATCACACTTCCCTTAAGAGAAAGCGCAGAAGAACGAGTTTCTTCTTCAAAAATCTCCACATAATCGGCTCCATAGCTCTTTCCCGCTTCTAAAATGGATTCTGCAACATCGTGATTCATGCGCCTTCCTTTACACCCAAATTGCGCACAGGAATCCCTGCAGAGCGCATTGCATCTTTAATCTGGGGAACAGTGTAAGTTCCAAAATGGACCATGGATGCCACAAGGGCTGCATCTGCTGCGGTCTTTGCGAAAAGATCTGCAATATGGCGAGGTTCTCCAGCACCGCCGGAAGCGATTACCGGGATCTTGACAGTGCGAGCTACTTTATCCGTAATTTCCAATTCATAGCCATTTTTAACGCCATCCGTATCCATTGCATTCAGGCAAATCTCGCCAGCACCAAGAGCCTCGGCCTTCTTTGCCCATTCAAGAGCATCTAAACCTGTCGCAGCCCGTCCCCCTTTAATGTAAACTTCATACCCCGATGGAAATTTATCGGATACGCCCACCCATTTTGCATCCATTCCGAGCACGACGCATTGATTTCCAAAAGCCTTGGCACCTTCGGAAATAATCTCAGGATGAAGCACGGCAAGGCTGTTCACGCTCACTTTTTCAGCACCGGCGAGAAGGACGCGGTGCATATCCTCCAGATTGCGGATTCCGCCACCCACGGCAAACGGAATAAAGACATTCTTCGCGATATCCTTTACCAAGTCCAAATCGCACGCGCGGTTCTCTGCACTCGCTGTAATATCATAAAACACGAGTTCGTCAACGCCTTCCGCACTGTACTTTGCCCCCAATTCCACCGGGTCACCAACATCGATGTTGCCTTTGAATTTAATGCCCTTGGTCACTTTGCGGTCCCGGACGTCCAGGCAGATAATCAAGCGTTTTGTTAGCATTGTCCGTCCCACTTGCTGAAGTTTTTGAGTA
>JALNVO010000274.1 GCA_023231365.1 Fibrobacteraceae bacterium
TCGCGTTTGCTTGCGGAAGCGCTGGGCTTGCTCGGCCTGTCCTTTCTGTTCGATAGGAACAAATACAAAGCGCTTGGCTTCATTTTGCTCGGGACGTTGATGCATCCGTTGATGGCTGGCTGGTGCTTTGCCCTGTGGCTGTTTTTCCATTTTCCTAAAACGATTCTGCCGATAGCGATCATCGCTCTTTTGGCTCCTCTGAATGCCTTTTTGCATATCGGAAAATTTGATTTCTATCCCGCAAGCTGGCCGACCCGGCCTCTGGAATATTCCGCGTCCTATTTTGATGTGTGTCGTTTTGTCACTTATTTTGCCGTGCTTTTGTCGGCTTTAAGAATCTCTCATAACAGGCATCTTTTAAAGTTGTCGAAGTCCTTGCTCATTCTGCTCGCCATCTGCTCCTACCTCTATTTCGTCGGGGCGGGAACCGAAAATATTTTTTTGTACCAAATTCAATTCTATCGGGTTGAATGGCTCTATAAAATTTTCGCGCCGATGATTCTTGTGGCATGTTTCTGGGAGCGTTTCCTTTTTTCCAAGCGTCAGCGTTCTTTTGGTTTTTTGCATAATTTATCACTGCTGCTTCTGTTTTCCGTCCTGGTCAGCTATAGACATTCGCTGCCTATTGACATATTGGCACTCGCGCTCATTTTGTTGCCGGATCATCGCCTTCCTCAGGGGTCTTCCCGCTCGCTGAAAATTTCTTTTTTGTGCATCGCATTGGTCACTCTGCTGTTGCATAGTTATGTCCAATTTTTCTTGTACGGGGCAAGCATCCCTGTTTTTTCTTTTGGGCGGCTCAGCTGGATTATAAGCGCATTGACTCTTTTGGAACGGATCGCCTCCGTATTCTTTTTGATTGCTTGCTTTAGGGAACGGAAATGGCTCCCTTTTGCCGCGTTTTTCCTGTTCATCTTGTTCCCGCAATTCCTAATACTACCGGTAAGCGCCCTGCTTTGTTGGATTTTCCCGTTAAAACGCTATTTGCAAGTGGTTCTTATTTGCGGAACGGGCCTGTGCTGTAGCTTGTTTAATTTGTTCTTTTCTTTGGCCGATCTTATTTGCGCAATAGTTTTCGTCTCCCTTGTTTTGCTTCTTTTTTACAAGTTCTCGCTTTCCAGACATAAGGTAAATCTCGTGCTCTTGGGCCTAAGCGCACTCTGCCTTGCCGTTGCCTTTTGCAGGTGGGACATCCGCCTAGAAGCTCAAAAGCAATCGGAAAGGCAGATGAATGCGTTTATTGAAAAAACGGTATTCCCGCAAGTGACTGATCGGGGGCGCATGTTCTTTTTTGTTGAAGGCTTTGCCGAAGAGAACCCGAGGTCTCAATTTTTGACGGGAGCTTATGTCGATGGCATCATCAATATCGGGGAGGCTCTTTATCAAGGTCAGTATGAAATGTCAAAAACCCATAAGGGCAGGCTCGTTTACGGAAAGGATTCCTCCGGTTATGTGTCAATGAATGATTATTCGCGGTTTGTCGAAGAAAAATTAAAAGATCAGGATACCTTGGTGTCGAGAATTCATTACTTGTGTTCCGTTAATGACATTGACTTCGCCGTAACGGATAAACGCATGCCGCAGTTTCCTGTGGCGGATTCCACCTATCTCGGGGCCTTGAAGCAGCAAATATTCCTGTATGCCTGCCGGCCTCGAATTGCCGAAGGAATCCCGACAATAGCGGCGGACAAGCCCTCCCATAGTCTTTGAATGCCTTTGGAAACGAGAGCAAGCCCGCAGAAGGCAGTAACGTTCCCGTGTTTTTAACTATGTTGATCGCGTGGTTTCCCTTTCAGCCGCGAAAACTACATAGCTGAATAAACTCATTGATGCCGTTTTCATAAGCATATCTCGCGCTATTTGCCAGTGTAAAGCCACCTCCCTTCCAAAAGGGACTATTGCTAATTCTTTATGCAACGAACAGCCTTCAACTCAATTTTATCGGCAAGTGAAGATTGAGATGAAGAAGTGCTATAATCGCTCGTTGAATTGCTGTAAACTTCCTCAAAATAAACAGAAATGGCCTCTGATGTATCTTTTTCTGTCCCCGTCCAAAATTCAGCGAAGTCCATCGTTGATTCAAGATCTCCGCCTTTAGTTCTCGTACAATAAAGATCGGAAGAGGTCTGTATAAGCACTCCATTTACGGATTCTAAAAGAAAAGGAACATCTTCTTTGCATTGCTGATCGATATATGTGTATTTTGAAGTATATGTCATTGAGTCCACTTTTGATGGAAGAACAGAAAAACCAAAAAGGTCCTCGCCTAAAGACGATTTCCATCCTGTTTTAGCCATCAAAGCCGTAGTTCGGTTAAGATTCAGAGAATAGACATAATCAAACAATCCATTCCAATCCGTTTGGGTGGGGATCCGCCAACCCTCGGGACATATTCCTGTAAGGGCAAAACTATTAAACAATGTTGTATCATACTCAGCTCCCGCCCCCATTGCCGCAGCCCATGAGTAAAGTCCTCCATATAAATCGCAATTGGATGCAGTATCTCCACGGCAATGTCTGTTTTCTTCATAATTGAGATTTTCGGTCATCCAGATTTGTTTGCCAATCATTGTAACATTGTAGCTCTGATTGTCGCGGGAATCTTTTATGGCGCCAAGCCACAGATTCTTTGTTCCATCACAACTGAACGTAACGCTGTCATAGGTATAATTCGCACCATTCTGGGTGCAAACGCCCGATTCGGTCTCTAGCGCGGTGAAATCTCGCCAAAAGCCCGCATCGCAAACATAACTCTTCCCCATATATTCCTGAACATTCCCACGCAGGGCAGAGGTACAACTGTCGAGAGCTTCTTCTGCTGTTGCCACCCTCCAATCGTTATCGCAGATATATGTGGTATCGTGGTAAACTGTAAGCGTTCCTTCATTTTCCGAAGAGCAAGCGGCTAAAGCCTCTGTTTTTGTGGCTACACGCCAAATAGAATCATCACAAATGAAATATTCCGAACGAAATTTTTCCACATCGCCGTCATTTGTTTCTTTGCATTCTTGTAGCGAGGCCATTAACGTGTTCTCGTCCTTTATGCAACGAACATAGTAGTATTCATTACCGGAAGACGCAGTTGAGTTGTTATACCATTTAACTTGTGATTCGTCATACTCAAGTGTCATACTGTGACTAATACTGTATGACTGATCATTGCCGTAATTTATCCAATAGGAAACCTCATCTCCTTCAGCGTAATATGAGACATAATAAGAACCTGCGGGCATTGCATTAAATCCGATGGCATCACTACCGTTGCCATTTTCTCCATAACCGCTAGTCCAGCCTTTTCTCGACTTAAGAGCCCAACCCGCAGAATCCCCATAAAATTCTTCAACCGAAGAGACCAGATCCTTCCATTCATAAATCATAGGCAGATGCCAGCCCGTCGGACAAGCCTCTTTAGCTTCATCAAAGGAATAAAATACCCCATAATCTGATTTATACTCGCCCTCTCCATAAGCCAAATTTTCAGCCATCCAAGTATAACCATCCACTGTGATAGACTTGTAACTTTTACCATCGCGGGAATCCGTAAAGGAACCCGTCGTAACGTTGAGCAAATCTTCATCACCGGAACCATTTGCTGGATTTTTGTTGTCGCTACAGGCGATAACAGAAAAAATTAGGAAAAATGCTATTCGCTTTCTTGGGAAAAACATGTGAGCTCCCGTCAAAAAATTATCTAATAAGATAGTAA
>JALNVO010000275.1 GCA_023231365.1 Fibrobacteraceae bacterium
AAGTGCCGTTTTTGAAATCTCTTCGATCGCTGTTTTTATCCGATTTAGAATGGGAAGACTTCTTGATTCACGCGCTTCCTTGATTTGAGCGTGATCAAGACCGTTTTCTTTCGCTTCGGATTCAATCTTGTAAAGTCCGGCGATCAGTTCGATCACGGGCCCGGCCTGCCTCGATCCGCTCTCGTACGCTTCCACGAACTTCCGGCGCGCATGCGCCCAGCACGCAAGATGCCCCACATGCAGCTGACCGCACAGATGGTTATAGGCTTCATAGCCGTCGCTCTGCAGATAGTCGCCCGTGAACCCCTGCAATATTTCCATGGGGCCGGATCTCGCCCGTCCGGGCTGCCAGTCGAACCAGACCCATTTACGGTCGCCTATGTATGACCACAGATAACCATGAATCACAGGCTCGCGCCTCGCGTTCCGCTGCACTTCGAATGTGGTCTCGTCGCAGTTCAGGATGCGCGAATCGAGCATCCTGTTTTTCAGGCACTGCAACAGGGGATCCAGTTTCTGCCGCACCGTCTTCAGCCAGTCCGACATGGTCGATTTGGCAATGTTCATGCCGAGCCGTTTGAAAATCCGCTCTTGGCGTTCGAGCGGAAGATGGTCCGCGTATTTCGAGATCAGGATGTGACTGAGAAGCGTCGGTCCGGGGATTCCTTTCGGGATGAGGCGCCCCGGCATGCGGGCCCGGTAGACGCCGTGGAGCGGATCCTTTTTGCAGGCATATTTCTTACGGTGAATCTGACGGACATAGAATGACGCGGGAACATATTCCAGTTCTTCGCTTACGTCTTCGCCGATTTCGACGAGTTCGGAGCCGCATTCGTCGCAGACGCGCTCGGATTCCGGGAGTTCCACGACTTCCACGACGCGCTTCAGGTTCTCCGGCAGCTTCTGACGGTTCTCTTTGCTGTCGCGCTTCTTGCGCGTGTATGTGATCGATTCCGTGGAAGGTCCCGTACTTTTCTCCGGGGCTTCTTCTGCGCCTTCAAAAAGATCCGGCTCTTCAGCGTTCTTCTCTTTGACAGGGCGGCGTTCCGAACGGGATGCGAACAGTTCCTTCCTCAGCCAGAAGACTTCTTCAGCCAGGACTTGAATCCTGTTTGAAAGTTCTTCTCTCTCTTTTGTAAACGCCTGAGTCTGTTTCCTGAACTCGCTTTCTTTATCTGAATGTTCTTTCTTCAGTGCGTTGAACGCTTCCAACAACTTACTGTATCTTTCGTTCTGAACAAATTCACTCACGTCTGCAAATGTAGTAAAATCAGGGCCTGTAGCGGGGAAGTCTTCTGATGTTTTTAAAATCCATTCCACTCAGGATCATCTCCAGACTCATGTCGTCAATCTGATTTTCCTCTCCCGCCGGCAGACGGAAGCGGCCCTTCTCGAGACGCTTGCAGAACAGGCACAGCCCCCCGCTGTCCCAGAACAGAATCTTCAGCCGGTTCCTTTGTCTGTTCATGAAGAGAAAGAAAAAGCCGCACAGCGGATCTTCATGAAAATGATTCTCCACAAGATTCGCGAGCCCGTCGTATGATTTGCGCATGTCCACCGGATCCCGGCACAGAAAAATCCGCATGCCAGAAGAAACGCCGAACATCACGGATCCACAATCGAAAGTATCTGTTTCAGTGATGACGGATCAAACTTCTGGGGTATGCGGAGGATGCGACCGTTCGGGAAGGCGCATTCGAAATATGCGTCTGGAAATGGGGACGCCTTCGGAGAATGGATCTCGACGAAACCCGCGCCGCGATTCACGGACGCCTCATGCTTCTTCTTCCAATAGCGATAGGTTGCCCGACAGATGCCCCTCTCCTTGCAAAAGACAACTTCGCTCAGACCGCTTTTCTTATGTTCCCGTCGAAGCGATTCAAATTCTTTTAGATCCATTTGTTTTCCTTTGAGTTTTGTCTCTGCTCAAAGTTAGGCGAAACGAATCCCTTTTCCACTATGCACTTTGTCGGACGGATACATTATTATTCTCAAAAACTATATAAGAATCTAAGCAGGTATGAATATAATATTCCTTATATAGAAGAAGGCAAAGAATTAAATTTTAGCATAGAAGGGCGTACAACAAAATTGAAAGATGAAGTGGGAGCTCCTTTGCTCGTTTATGGCAATGATTTTAAGGATTCCCGAGATGGCCATATTTATAAAACTGTAAAAATAGGCAATCAGGTTTGGATGGCAGAAAATCTGAGGTATTTACCTCAAGTAGATAATAAAAACTCCTTTGAAAAAAGTCGATATTTTGTGTACGGTTATGATGGTAAAAATGATAGTATTGCCAAAACAACTGAAGTTTATAAGAAATATGGTGTATTGTATAATGACATTGCTGCAAGGAATGTTTGCCCAAGCGGTTGGCATTTGCCAGACACCACAGAATGGAATACGTTACTATCAGCCGTAGGTGGAGTAAATGTGGCAGGAACAAAATTAAAGTCAAAAAGTGGCTGGACAAAAAATGGGAATGGTACGGATGACTATGGTTTCAATGTTCTTCCTGGTGGGTATCGCAATCGTGAAGGAGATTTTTATGCAATCAACGATTACGCCGGTTTCTGGAGTGATGGAAAACAGATTCCTTCTTTCAGTCTCTATTATTATTATGAAGATGTGTTCCAAGATTCCATGTTACGTAATGTAAGCGGCCTTAGTGTGCGATGTATAAAGAATCGTTAAACAAAGATGCTTTGTTAATAACTCAAAAACTCTTTATAAGATGTATTTTTCTAGTATGCTTTTATTTCAAGCGTCATTTGTGAATATTCTTTCGCTCTGCGTGAGGCATGCGGAGGGTGGCGCGTTAGCGCCAGTGCGCAGCACCGACTGGAAGGTAGCCCGGAGCTCGCCGACCCGGCGGGAGTACTTTGTGTGTAACCATCGTCTAGCCGGGGCACGCCCAAAGGAGCTTATTACGGTGGCGGAGCCGGAGGTTATGTGAACAACTCCGTTGCGACGGGAGAGGATATAACCGGCGAAGGCCTAGTGGATGCCACATGGAAGGGTGGCGTGGGAGCGACTGGATCGGTCGCAAAATCAGTATGCAGTCGTGAGTGCGATTCCAAGGGTCGTCCGATCAAGACCAAGGAAGATATTTCAGCAGGATCTATGTAACGGGTTCCAATGCTTTTCTAATGAGTAGCGATTTGGCTACCCTGTTCACCGGATGTGCATTTGAAATAGAAATATACCCGTTTTCCTTTGCAGAATTTTCGGCTTATTTTAGATCAAAGAACAATCAAGAACTCTTTGAGGCTTATTTGAAGGAGGGCGGGCTCTTTCCTTTACATGACGAATTCTGGAAAATATCGATACATAAACAATGGCGTATTCAAGCTCTTATAGTTGGCGACATTGTTGCAAAGCATAAAATCCGCGGCAAGGCATTTTTCGGAAAGCTGGTGGACTTTTTAATGGATAAAGTAGGAAATATGACGTCGATCAGGAATATTTCTAACGAGTTGACTTTCCACCGCGAAGTTGATCCGTTTTTAAAAATCAAGGATGCTTATCCAAAATTATTGTTGGCGCGGATCCTTCATAATCCTTATTCATACGGGGGTATTCAAATTGTTGATATTGCCGATGTCCTTTTGCAAGAAGAAAATGAATGCTTTTAATCCGTTTTTTATATATTTAAAAATTGTATGAATTTGCTCTATAATCTTGTGGCGG
>JALNVO010000276.1 GCA_023231365.1 Fibrobacteraceae bacterium
ATGACTTCAACACTTCACTTGCTTGGAATTACTTGATGGATCAAGTGATCGCCCCGTTGTTCAACGCGTCCGTGGATATGGGCAAGAAGGCTGTCGTTGCAAGTTCTGCTGCTACCGTGGGAGCACTGGGTGCTGGCACTTTAGCCTTGGCTGCGCCAGGAGCTGTCGCTGGCGCGTCGGCTCTGCTTACTAAAGGAACAGCCTTTGTAGCCGAAAGAGGGCCGGGCTTATTGGCTGCTATTGATAATCCCGCTAATTATGGGAAAGCCTTTCTACTGGGTGCTGCAGGAAATCTTGGCTCGCATCTTCTATCTTCTGAAGCAGAATCTTTTTATGGAAGTACAATGGACGCCGTTTCAAATGGAATTCCATCTGAGGCTACAAATTGGTTAAATGCAGGTAATGTTTTAATGGGCTCTATTTTGGAAAATCTTCCAAATCAAGTAGTGCCTGAAAATTCTTGTGTGGATAGATAAGAAAAATTATGCTAAATAAATTTATAACGTATCTTTTTTCTGCTATTTTCCTTGTTGGTAGTTTTAAGGCTTGTACATCTCAATTTTATCATGGGCTGTGGATTGATTTGTACGGATATGAAGCTATTATCGCTTCTATATTTTTGTTTTTTATTTCGTTGTTTGCTATAAGTAATCTGATTCATCCTTGGACTAAGTGGTTTAAGCCAAAAGATTGGCCTTTACTTCTTTTTTGTGCAATATGTATAGAGGTTTTTGTTCGTTATTTATTTGTTTTTGCAGAATTTTTGAAAATAAATATTTTTTGTTGAAAGATGATTTGCTGTTGCTGCCTCGTTGCCCCGTCCGCTGTCCTTTTTGAGAAAGGCTCTTCCATCGCCTCCATGAGAGGGGCTTTTTTGTTGCGGAAATGGAACTTTCTTGCTTCCCGCCGGCCAAATCTTGCGGACGGTGCACCTCGTGTTTCCCCTGAATTTCATTCGGTGTAGCCTTTTCTGCTTATGGCTTATCTTGGCCCTAAGAATTTGTCTCCGTTCAAGTGAATCATGTGATCCGGCATATCGGCGATCCAGACTTCCGTTTCCCAGGCGAGATCTTCTGAAAATTTTTTAAAAGTCTTGAAATCGGGGAAAGCGGTAACGAATATTTTTCCAGCGGTTACCCTGTCCGTCAGGCTTTTCAACTCCACGATTCGCCTTGCGTTCATCGGGCCGACGGAAGTGACTGATTCGATGAAAAACAACCAGTCCTTGTTTTCGCTGTAAAGAACGACATCCGGCATTTTATCGTGAAGCGTGATTTCGAATCCTAGTTCCTTTAGTTTTTCCGTGTCCTTCACTAAGTCTTTTTTTGTCGTGTCCCCGACGTAGAGACATTCCGCGCCGGGTGCGAAACGCGAGCCGAAATCTTCAATGATCGCTTTTTGAAGCTGGTTGTGTATTCCTGTAGAGAAAGATAATCTGTGTCCGTTCACGGTAACGGGAATCTGCTGCATCTTTTTCTTTGAGGCATAGATGGAAATCAGACTTTTGTGGCTTGCCAAAAAGGAAGCCTCCGCTTTTTTGTCCGCTCCGGATCGGATGACTTTTAAAAATTCACAGGTCAGGCGGTATCTGTAATCCGGGCTGTTCGTCGCCTTTCCGTTATCTTCAATGAACGCCGCCGTCCTGAAGTGATGAATGGCTTGCTTCCTGATCGTTTCGCGGCTGTTTTCCGCATAGCTTTTCCCGTAATGGAGCCTGATGAATTTTATGATGTCATGGATCCTGATCCATTCGTTTGTCGCCCTGCTCCACGGCGAAGCATTTTTTATTCCTGCCATCGCCAGAAGCGTATGGGCGCACAGGTCTGATTGCTGGCGTTCCGGGACTTGGAGCTCTGAAAGCATCCGTTTGATTTTTATCAGGTTATCCATAGACGTGGGATTCCAGAATTTGATTGCAATGGACTTCGGATAAGTCTTTTGTATGCAGCAGTTCCTTTCCCATTGATTCGATTGCCTGCATGGAAGGCATCGGCAGTGAATTTATCTCTGTCGAGTTGACTTGCGTGGATCCATTTAGGGCACGGTAATATGTATCGTAAAGTGTTGAGTTGAATATGACGTACAGCCCGTATATGACGCATTCCGAAATGCCGCTTTTGCCGTCTATGAAGTTCACTTTGTTCTGCGAGCTGATGTAGGGGAACCCGGGCAGGTAGCGTTTCAGATAGATTCCGCATTGTAAACGGCGTCGCTCTTCCTTGGATGTGAACCGCTTGACGAATAGATAGTTCTTGTTCTCCTGCATCAGTCCTTTGCGGACTTTTATTATGTATTCGTTGTCCTTCCCTTGGGGAAATCTGACTCGTCCCTCGCGGATGTGCTGGCTGTAGATCAGCGGAATCGCGTCTTTTTCCGGTTCCTTACGGAGCAGGTCCCGGCTTCTGAAATCCACGACGAGCCCTGTTTTCATTTTAAGGCCGAGATCCGCAAGCGTATGTGAAAATTTATTGATGGAGCGCAACGCACGGATCTCCGTTTCATCCGTAACGAGGTGCACGTAATAGGTCGGACCTGAGACAATGACATCGTATGGAATGTCAATTGTGCGGATGTTCGCAAAGTCCCGGTTGCTTTCCGTTGTTGAAATCGGAATGGTCCTGGGCGTGTCCGATGTCTTTTTTAATTTAAATATCATCGTTTCTTGCAAGACGCTTTCCTTGTCGAATACCTTGTTCCGGCTTTCAAATAAATGAATTCTGGAGAGGACCGCGTGAGTGAACAGATATTTTCGGAACTGTTCGAAATAGGCACCGGATGTCCATGACCGGGGGGTGATGTACACCATTTCTGCGCCGTCTTTCAAATTATGGATGCCCATTGTGGCGAACAGAAAATACAGATTAGGCGCACCATGACAGACCTCTTTGAGCACTGCCGCTTCGGGGGCGCTTTTTCCTATTTTTTTATAGGGCGGATTCCCTATGATTAAATCATATTTTCTGTTGTCCGGGGTTGCAAAAAGATCGTCGCCAAGGTCGTCGCGTTGTGAGACGATGTAGTTACCTGTTTTGATTTCTAGGGCGACCTTGATAGGGCTTTCGGCTTTTGCAGTTTCCAGATTTTTTTTCAGTAATGGCAGAATGGATGGATCATTTTCATAGCAGGTTATTTTAACGGAGGTGCTTGCGGAAAGTTCACAGGAGAGACGCTCTAATAACGCAACGCATAGTATGCCCGAGCCGGCTCCAGCGTCTAGTATCGATAGTTCTTCTCTTTTTTCAGGGATGGAAAAGAGAGAAGCCATGAATCTGGCCGTTTCCATGCTTGTGAAAAATTGGCCGTATTGCTTGCGCAACGTCTTGGGCATCCTCTGGATGAATGCTTCTGTATTCTTGCAGATGATTTCAAGCATATCAAATTCTAAAATAGAAAAATGATGGCTGATCTTTCCCGGCTTTAATTATTTTTACTATATGTATTCTATTCCGGGTAAGAATTTTTTTGATTTTGTCAGGATTGATATGGTGCCCCGTCCGCTGTCCTTTTTGAAAGAAGGAGCCCCGGAACGGCACCGAGGGTGCCGATATTGCGAGAAAAAGTCCGTTTCCGCTCACCCGGAGACGGAAAAGAAGCGTACGGCGTACGGCATCCCCGTCGGGGGAACAATACTTTATCTGTAACTGAACAGGTACCCCTTCAGCATCCCG
>JALNVO010000277.1 GCA_023231365.1 Fibrobacteraceae bacterium
AAAAGCCGTTCTCGAAGGGGAACTGCTGACGGCACGGATAATGAGCAAGGCCGGAATTCAAAAGGCCGTGAACGCGGCCATGGATGTGCTGCGGAATAGCATTCGGTCTTTGCTGTAGTCTGCCCGCCATGTTAAGCCTTCAATGAAGGATTCTGACTGTTATAATCAGGAAGGGGAACCTTTTCCGGGTGTCTCAGTTCATACACCAGTTCGTCAACATGCGTACAGGGATTTTGCTCGCTGAATTTCTTTCCGCAGTCTAGAAACTTCTTTTTGAGCAGAGCGATCCTTTCAAATGCCCGCTTCTCATTCCCGAGATTTTTCGTATGGGCGTAGATATCGGGGTCGCCTTTGGTGAGGTCGTATAAAGCATCCGGATCGGTTCTATGGAGAGCTACGCGAATGGCATCTTCCAACCGATTAAAGCAATCCTTTCGCCCAGTAGCTTCGCTGACGTCCTGAAAATGCAGGAGTAGCCAAAGTTCAAAGCATTCGTTGGACCAAGCGCAGTTGATTCCGTTTTCACCAGCCAACTTGATGGCGGCATCGAAATCATTGAAGTCGTCCTTGTCGAATACGGCCCAGAGACGGTCGTATTCCTGATTGTTGTACTTCGTCTGCCGAATGATTTTATTGACCAAGTTTGTTGTTGATTTCCCTTTTCCTTGGACGACTACGTCGATGTTGAACCGGTTGGAATCCTCCAATTCGCTTTTTAGCGCGTTGAAGTAACGCGGCTCCGTCTCCGTGCCTTCGGTCGCTATCAAGAATGTGAGCTTGACAAACCGTTCCTTCTTCTGGGCTGCGATTGCTTCTTTTTGGGCTTGCTGTTTCTTTTCTTCTTCATCAATTTCGCTTAGCGAGAGCTTTTTCATCTTACCCTCTCAGAAAAGGGATGGCGCCATATTTCCCATTTATGTAGTCTTTTTCATAACTGCGGTCATTTCGGATTTTGTCACCGTTCTGCTCCTTGATTTCGCTCAGTTGGTAGATGTCGGTCGATTCGTCATCCCTGTTCTTCTCTGCAAACCAGATCTGGTCCCTGCGCAAGATTTTGTTGCTCAGCAGGTTTGTGTCGTGGGTGGCGAAAATCAACTGTGCTTTATTGGGGTTAGTTTCGGGCGAATTGAATATATTGATGATTTCTTTTGTAAGCAATGGATGCAGCTTTGCATCGAGTTCATCGATGACCAATGTCTGGCCGCTGGATAAGGTGTCTACGATGGGACCGGACATATTCAGAATTTTTTTCGTACCTTCAGATTCCATTTGATCGGCAGAGAAGAACTCTTCATGGGAAGCCCCGGCAGTACCGTGAATGATATGCCCGGTTTTTAAAAATGGCATTTTCGAGTTTGCGCGTCCTTTTAGAATCTCTTTCTTGAGCTCTTCAGGGAGATCCGGCGGGAGTGTGTCTTCTATGTTCTGTTCTGCTCTTTTAAGGCTTGAAAACCCCAGATCCATTTTACTTAGAAAATTTTTTACCTTTGCGGATTCGGGGCCGTCTTTGGATAAGTAATCGATGGAAAAATTTTTAAAAAATACATCTTCTAGTCCCGATATGACATTGAACTTTTGGAACCAGTCCAGCACCGATTTTGAGATTGCCCCGTTTAGCTGAGCGACAAGAGATAGAAATAGACGATTGTCCGCAGTCATTTCCTCTTTGCCGTTGCCTTCGGCAAATTTGTCGCTAACGCCGATTCCGTCTTGGTTTCTGATGAAGAGCAGTTTCTCTTTGCCTTTCGTTACGTCGTAAAGCCATTCGCCGTTGATTTTTTTCAAGGTGTATTCAAAACCATAGCGGAATGTTTGCCGGTCTGCCGTGAAAACGACTTCAAAAAAAGTAGGCTTTTGTGAGTATGATTCATCGAGCTTAAATATGTCTAAGTCCAACTGTTCGGATGGATTTGTTTTTATAGACGATAGAAGAACGCCTCTCATAGTTTCCATGGCCAAGAGAAGGTTGCTTTTCCCGCTGGAATTGGCTCCGTAAACTGCAGCCACTGGCAGAATCGCCTTGTCGTTTACTTCTCGGACGAATTCGCCATGTTCTTGAATGGGGGCGGCTTTCATTGAAAGCGTCTTTTTTTCCTTAAAAGACCGGAAATTGCCTACAGTGAACGATAAAAGCATGAGCTACGCTCCAAATTTTGAGGATTCTTCTCAAAATTTACAATTTTATCGTCAAAAAGCAATTTTTTTCATATAAAATCGAGAAAACGTCTCAAAACAGAACAAATCACAGTAACATTTTGAAACGATTGTTGATTTTTTGTTTGGATGGTAAGGGCAAAAATGGGCTTTATGGATGGTTTAATCACGTTTTGTAGGCTGGCATGGTCTTTGCTTTATACTGACAAATTAAAAATGAACGTTGTATGAAAGACATTGACCAAGCCAACCCATTACTGCTCTCGCTCTCCGGAGGTGGCTTTAGGGGGTACTTCCAAGCGAAAGTGCTCGAACTTATGGAAGATGAATTTGGAGGCCCGATTGCCAATAAGTTTGCGCTTATCGCAGGGACCTCGATTGGGGGGATTAACGCGCTCGCTTTGGCAGCGGAAGTGCCTGCCTCAGAAATGGTTAAGTTCTATAAAGAGCAAGGACCTAAAATTTTCTGCCATAAACCTTGGAACATTTGGCGTGTGGGGGGCTTCTTGTCTAGGAGGTATAGTGACCGTCCTCTTAAGGCTGCGTTAAAAAGTCTTTTCCAAGACAGGACCATCGCTGATTTGAATCATCACGTTTTGATTCCATCGGTAAATTACTCGACTGGCAAACCTCAGATGTTCAAGACGCCTCATCACCCATCGTTGGTGATAGACAAAAAGTATAAGTTGGTTGATGTTGCTTTAGCGACAAGTGCCGCTCCCACATATTTCCCGATACATAAAATGGATGTTGATGGTGGGTGTTATATGGTTGACGGAGGCTTAGTGGCCAATCATCCCGGTCAGTACGCTTGCATAGAGGCTGAAAAGTACCTTTCGCTGAAAAGTGATTCTTTGAGGTTGCTTCATATTGGAACTATGAGTTCTGGAATTACGAGCGCCTGTGAACGGACTGGATCTGGTTTTTTGACTCAGTGGAGAGGCAGATTGTTTGACTTGTCTATCTCTGCACAAGAAGGGGCAACCGAAAATATTCTGAAATTTAAATTGGGCAATCGCTATTTCAAGATAGATGTTGAGCCCCCCAAGGAGCAAATTAAATATGTGGACTTAGACAAGGCCACGGAAAAGGCGATGGACGTTTTATCACAACAAGCGCATTCCGCTTATCAAAATGCGCACACTGCTTTGCAGAGTTTTTTAGCGGAAGGAAAACAGAAAAATGACAAGTAAGACAATCAATGACGGTTTCCAGGAATATCTTGACAACATCAGGGTTACTCAAAAAGTAAAGGACACGCTGGAAGACGTCCGCATAAAAGTGCGACATGCATTAACGGAAGGAATCGGCGCTGAAACGGAAAAGGAAGGGCAACGAATAAGGCCTCGTTTTATGACACAGGGCTCTGCGAGGTATAAAACCCAGAATATGCCTTGCAATCCACCGAAGCAGCAGATAGATTATGACTATGGTTGCTACCTCCCGCTGTCGTATCATGAGGATGATGGCAGCTGTAAG
>JALNVO010000278.1 GCA_023231365.1 Fibrobacteraceae bacterium
TAAGACAGCATTTCATCTGCATTGTGGAAGGCTCCATTGCGAACTGCGGCGCGCACCTCCGGATCTGTGCGGACCATCTTGCGAAGGCGTGTATCTACGTCGCGGAAAAAGAGATCATTGGAAGCCATATCAACTTGATGCTGATTATAATCGATATGATACCGGCGTTCCAACATCTGGAACAGCTCGGTCTGACATTGGTTTTCTGGAGGATCTTTGCGCACGATTGGCACATAGCATTGAGAGATATAAGAACGCTTGAGATTCACGATCATATTGTCAATACGGGGAATATTACGGCTACTGTCATCATGAGAGGCTACTTCAACCTTGGGAATACGAGAACTAGAACAACTAGAAACGAGGGCGGCCATTGAAATAACGGCAAAAAATCTAAATAACATATTTATCTCCTTAATATCAACAATTTGACCTATCCCTTGCCCCTAAATTATTTTTTTCAAGGATAGAAATAAAGGCATAATTATGCAATATTTCACTTACCAGAATAGAACCATGTGACCGGGTTCACAATATTGTACTTCACATTGCCTAACATTTTTGTTCCATTTTTGTTGACGATACCCGTTACAATATGAACATGAGGGCCTGTCGTATGCCCTGTTGTTCCAACAGTCGCTACGGGATCACCTTCCATCACTTCTTGTCCATCTAAATACAGCAATTGATCGCAATGCATAAAAAGAATGACGCGCTTGTTATGAACAAGACCTATCACAACACCACCGCGTTCATCTGTAAAAGTCCAAGCTTTACCACTGAACGGAGCAAGAATCCGCGCTCCGGAATGGCTCGCCACATCTATTGCCGTATGTTGCCTTTGCGTAGCAGTCGCTATTGGATGATACAATTCTGTCAAATAGGCGATGGAATCCGATATGATACCAGTAAAATATTTCCAAGCAGGCGCAATGGAATCGTAAGAAGGATTGGAAATATGTTCCGGCGGCGAAAAACGTAAGTTTATCCCCGCGGGAGGAATATGAATATTATCCTTAAACCAGGTTCCTTCTGGAAAATTATTTTTTTGAAGCGTTTCTTCTATGTAAGAAGAAAGCATTGCTTCTGTCGTCACAGTAGCGGCAAATTTGCCTATCGCATAGCGACCGATCCGTTCAAGCGTCTCGGCACCATTGAATGCAAAATCAAAATAGGGCGCATCGGAATAGAGAGATGCTTCCGATTTCATGTTCCGCAGCAAAGAAAGGCTAGGAGAAAGAACCGTCGGCAAAACAAATGGAGCGACCAAAACTATTACACACAAAGGAATGAAAGCAAACCGGAATAGCCGAGGCAAGCCCTCCAAAGGATTTTCAGAAAGAATCTTTATCTTGAGTAAATCAAAGAAGACCTTTCTAGAATTCTCAGAATCCCGGAAGAAAGCTTCTGACGAAACAAAACCTTCAACAGAAGCATTCTTTGCCGCACAGAATAGATGGGGAAAGCGCTTCTTATCCGGCAATTTGGCGCACCACCAAAAAAAGAATGGAGGATAAGGAAATTGAGATTCCAATTCAGAAAGGAAATCCTCGCTTAGAATTCCTGAATTTCCAAGGATTATCACCATTCTCATCGCTGCGAGGATTTGCGCGAATTCTCCATCCACCTTATTTCCGAACAAAATAAAAATGTAAGGATATTTTGTGTGTAAAAGCTTCAAATTAGAAAGGAAAACCTCAGAAGACCCCGTCTTAGGAACAAGAGCCGCAAAAGACTTCAGGACCGTATTGCCGGAAGATTTTTTTTCACAAGAAGAAAGTTCTTCTAAATCGCGTTCATCCAACTTTCGAGAAAAAAGCAATTCTGCAGAAATTGACGACTTTATGTCATCAATCGGCTTTTGAGTAAAATCAATAAAGAGAAAAGGCGCATCCTTGGAAATAGAATGCGCAAAAGGAATGAAGTCAGAATAAGAAAAATCAAAATCAGGCAAAGAAGCTACAAGTCCCACCATTGATCCGCGGGAGGCCAAAGCTTCAAGGACTCTGCGCTGCATCGCCTTAGATCAAACAGCTTGTCTTGCTACCGGAATTTTGCATATTCCTCTGGGATAGGAATGAACCTGCGGAGGAGCAGAAACAAATTTATCAATAAGAGCAAAGAGCTCTTCCGAGGAAGTATTAGGCAGAATGACAACTTCTTGACCGCGGAGAACACTGCGGCCCTTAAGGGGCTCAAACCTACGCGTGCGGCTAACCACAGCAAGTGGAACGGCATCCAAAGTAAGAAGAAGCCCAAAATAACGAAAAAGGCTGAAATTTTTCTGCCAAGTAAAGCGTTCGACGAGAAGTCCGAACGTATCCTCCGGAAAGCCCTTTGCTTGAAGGAATTCATCTCCGGTCATCGTCACCAATTCATGATTGGTCGGGAAATTATTGACAAAAGCAGCAAAATCACCTTTAAGGTAGCTTGCATCGCATAGGAATACAAATTTCATAGCAGTTTCCATTGTTGAACAAATCGTTATAAAAATAGATTATTCCCCTGTTTTTGTCACTCAATGAAACTCCGGAATCAATTGTTTCCACAAAAAAAAGGAGCCAAAACATCAGTTTTTCTTTTTTTGTTTCCTAAGTGTAGAAAAATCAATGCATTATCAAAAATTTTCAAAATAAAGATAACTGCAAGAGTTTTTTTCTTCAAAAAAAGCACACAAGATGTAATAAAATCTTTATATTTGATGACTGCCGTCCCGTTTTGCTCACAAAAAGCAAAACAAGGCGTCACATATGGATGTGTTCTAGATTTTCAACGAAGCGGACCGCCTAGTGAGGTCTTCCGTTGAAGCCAAGAGATCGTACTGGAGATCGTAAATGAATCGAGTGAAAAAGTCAGTTACTGCATTGTTTATCACAGCAAGCTTAACGCTAACCTCTGTAGCAATCGCCCAAGAAAACGGAACTCAAGAAACAGCTCCGCAACCTCAACAAGAAAATAATGCACCCGCAGTAAATGGAATCCCGGGGGAATCCATTCAAGAGGGAAAAAATTTCACCCCGATCAAATTGGATGAATTTGTTAATGATCCAGAAGACAAGCCGGCTACACTCCGTTGGCAAGTTACAGGTAATAAAAGCCTTGTTGTAACTATCACTAACCGAGTCGTTACAATAAAGACGCCTAACCAATATTGGAATGGATCCGAAGACCTCACCTTTACAGCAACGGATCCCAAGGGGGCCTCAGGCTCTGAAACTGTCAACTTCACGGTAGAATCCGTCAACAATCCTCCTGTTGTTTCCAAAGTTCCAGATCAAACCATAGATGAAGGCAAAAAATTTGAGCCTATCAAACTGGATGATTTCGTCAATGATCCAGACCATCCCAAGGAGCAAATTTCTTGGGAATATGAAATGTCTCCTATTGGCAAAGAACAAGCAGAAGGCGAACTTGTCGTCGATATTACAAAAGATCGCATTGCAAATATTGTCATTCCAGATACAAACTGGTATGGAGCATACAAAATAACGTTCATTGCTACTGATGCGGAATACGCTTCAGACAAGACTTCAGCAAATTTCGTCGTCAAATCCATCAATGACGCCCCGATTGTCCAAAAGGCCCCCGATCAGACGATAGAAGAAAAGAATCAATTTGAACAAATTAA
>JALNVO010000279.1 GCA_023231365.1 Fibrobacteraceae bacterium
AAACAAGAGAGTTGTATGAAAAATATAGTGGTTGGTTTGGTTGCCCTGTCGCTGATTTTTGGCGGCTGTTCTAAGAATGATGCTTCTTCTGGAAATAAGGCAACATCGGGTAAAAATCGCAGTGTGACATTACGCGTGGAAGGCTACATTGCCAAAAAACAGGCCATGTCCGGTTCGTTTACCTCGGATGGCGCTCTGTTGGCGATGGATCAAGTGGATTTGAAGGCGGAAACTTCGGGCCGTTTGGTGACTTTGTACGTAAAAGACGGTCAGAATGTAGCGAAGGGCGCACTACTTGCCAAATTGGACGACTCCGAACTTCGCGCGAGCTTAAAGCAGGCAGAAGCTAATTTGGATTATGCCCAAAAGCAACAGGCCCGCACGAAGACCCTTTATGAAAAGGATGGCGCGACTGCGGAGACTTTGGAAAGTGCCGAAGCTAGTTTGAGAGATGCTGAAGCATCTAAGGAGCTCATTGCCGCTCAAATAGCCAAAACGGAAATTCGCGCTCCGTTCTCTGGGAAACTGGGCGTGATTGCCGTTTCTGTGGGGGCTTGGATGACTTCCGGCACGCTTCTCGCGACTCTTAGCGACGTGCACGAGCTTAAGGTGGAATTCGATTTGCCGCAGCGTTATGCGGCGAATTTGAAAATAGGAAATACGGTTACAATTAATGACGGGGAACGGAGCATTTCGGCTCCGGCGACTGTCCGCTTTTTGGATGCGACTCTGTCCGAATCGAGCCGTACGCGCAAAGTTCGCGCGGTTCTCAAAAATTCCGATGGCAAATTCTTCGCGGGTAGTTTTGTAAGCGTATCCCTTCATTTTGAAACTCCTAGCGCGATTCCGACGCCGATTCCCACAGAAGCGGTAACGCTTGATAATGTGGGCGCATACGTGTTTGTGGCGAAGGGTGGCAAAGCGGTGCAGACACGCGTAGAAACGGGACTCCGCACGCCTATTTCCGTAGGTGTTGTCAAAGGCCTTGCTGATGGCGATACTGTAATTGTTTCGGGCCTTATGAATATGCACAATGGCTCTAGTGTAATCGTTAAGGAAATTCGCAACGAAATGCACTACGAGGTCACAGAATGAATTTAGCACAAACTTCCATACGCCGCCCTGTTTTGATGACCGTGCTCGCTGTGGGTACTATGCTCCTTGGACTTTTCGGGGCGATGAAACTCGGCGTGCGCGAATATCCGAATGTGGACTCTCCGATTATTACAGTGCGTACAACATATAGCGGCGCAAATGCTTCGGTTGTCGAATCCGAAGTCACGGAAATTCTCGAAGAATCCATCAACAGCGCTTCGGGCATTAAATCGCTCACATCAACAAGTTCCGATGGATCTTCTACCATACGTGCCGAATTTGAAGTGGGGACGGATCTTGAAGCTGCGGCAAACGATATCCGCGACCGCGTTTCGCGTGCACAGCGCAATTTGCCGGATGCGGCGGATGCTCCCGTCGTGTACAAGTCCGATTCCGATTCCGATCCGATACTCATTGTGAGCCTTCTTTCCGATTCTCGCGATGCTATGGAAGTGTCCGAACTTGCGCGCAATGTGGTAAAGGAGCGCTTGCAGACGATTACCGGAGTTTCTGAAGTGAGCCTCTGGGGTGAAAAGCAGCCTGTAGTGCGCTTGTGGCTAGATCCTATCCGTATGAAGGCCTTGGGCGTTACTCCTAGCGATGTGAGTGGTGCGCTTTCTAAAGAGAATGAAGAACTTCCGGCAGGTAAAATTGAAGGCCAGACTATGGACCTTTCGCTCCGTACGCTCGGCCGTTTGAACTCTCCCGTAGAGTTTAGCCAGGTTCCTGTAAAAATATCTTCGAATGGAACCGTTATCCGCCTAGCGGATGTTGCTTCTATTCATTATGAACCGGAAGATACGCGTACGGGTTTTAAGCGCAATGGGAAAAATGTAATTGCAATTGCGATTATTGCCCAGCCGGGATCTAACCATGTGGCGATAGCAAATGAATTCTACAAGCGCGTCGCAGAACTTAAAAAGGACCTTCCACCCGATGTGCAAATCGTGACGGGAATGGATTCTTCCGTCTCCATCCGCGCTTCCATCCGCGAAGTCATTGAAACGATCTTTATCTCGTTCCTTCTGGTAATTGGAGTCATTTTCCTCTTCCTCCGCGAAGGCCGCACGACGCTTATTCCGATGATCGTGATTCCCGTGTCGATTGTGGGTAGCTTCTTTGTCCTTTACATCTTCGGCTTTTCCATCAATGTCCTTACGCTGCTTGCGATGGTCCTTGCCATTGGCCTTGTCGTGGACGATGCCATTGTGATTGTGGAAAATATTTATCAGAAAATTGAAAAGAAGATGTCGCCCGAAGCGGCTGCGGTTGCTGGCACGAATGAAATTTTCTTTGCGGTTATTGCGACTTCTGTAGTGCTGATGGCTGTTTTTGTCCCGATGCTCGCTCTGGGCGGGACGACGGGACTTCTCTTCCGCGAATTTGTAGCCGTAATGATAGGAACGGTTGTGATTTCAACGGTATCGGCTCTTACGCTTTCTCCTATGCTTTGCTCCAAGTTCTTGCGCGATCAGAAGAAGGGCTGGTTGTATGTAAAAACAGAACCTTTCTTTGTATGGCTGAATAATATCTATAATAGAATGCTAAATGCTTTTTTGCGCGTCCGGGGAATAATCTTTGTCATCATCCTTCTGTTGGCAGGTGCGGCCTATTATTGCTTTACGCACATTTCAAGTGAAATGGCTCCTACAGAAGACAGTGGCAAAATTATGGTAAATATCAGCGGCCCGGAAGGCACGGGACTTTCGCAGACGAAGATGATGACGGAAGCGTTTGTAGAAGAAATGACCTCGCTGATGGATTCTTCCGAGTATGAAGAAATTCAGGCTGGTACGCGTTCGGGCGGTAGTGCTATGATGCGTATTACGCTCAATCGCGATCCTACAAAGCGCCGTTCTCAAAGCGAGATTGCGCATCAGATACAGGGCTTGGGCGCAAGCTATCCGGATTTGCGCATTATGGCTTTTGAACCGCAGAGCATCAGTACTTCGCGCGGCGGCCTCCCGGTGCAATTTGTGCTGCAGGCCCCAAGTATCGAAGTTCTCCGAGATCTCGTGCCGAAGTTTACTGCGGAAGCGGAAAAAAGCCCGGTATTCAGTGTGGTGAATCCGGACTTGAAATTCACCAAGCCGGAACTTCATGTGAATATTTTGCGTGATAAGGCCCGCGAACAGGGCGTTTCCATTGACGATATATCCAAAGCTATTTCGCTTAGCCTCGGGGATCAGACTTATGGCGATTTTTACAAAGACGGACGTCAGTATGATATTGTCGGGGCTGTGGGCTATGAATACCGCGACATGCCTTCCAAACTCTCTGCGATAAATGTCAAAAACGCTGCAGGCGAGATGCTCTCCGTGAGCAATTTCATTACATACGAAGAAAAGTCCGCGTCGCCTTCGCTTCCGCGCTACAACCGCTTTAGCGCCGCCACAATTTCTGCGGGGCTTGCTCCTGGGAAAACCGTGGGCGACGGCGTTGAGGAAATGCGCCGCATTGCAAAAAAGGTCATTCCCGATTCCCTGAATGTGCAAACGGATTTGGCGGGAAGTTCAAAGGAATA
>JALNVO010000280.1 GCA_023231365.1 Fibrobacteraceae bacterium
ATTTCGGGCACAAGAACGCCCCCTTTAGTTTAATTGCATCCACGGGCACAAGGACACTGGAGCTACTATACTTCTGGTTCAAGCATCTTGATTCGGCATCCTTTGTATTCATTGATGAATTCGATGCCTTTTATCATTTTGAACTCGCGGAAAACATTTGCCGCGAGCTTTTCAATAAGCCATATCAAGCCTTTCTTTCCACTCACAACACCTATCTGATGAGCAACGAATTGCTCCGCCCGGATTGTCTGTTCTTGCTCAACAACAACAAGATAAAGCCTCTCTGCGATTGCACGGAAAAAGAATTGCGCATGGGGCATAATCTTGAAAAAATGTTTCGCGCGGGATCTTTCAACGAATGATTCTATTTGTATTTGAAGGCGAAACCAGGGAGCCAGCTCTTTTCAATACAATGGGAAGCCTCTTTCCGATCAAAGGGCATCATATCTGCTGTTCCTACGGGAACAACATCTACAACTTGTACCGAAAATTGAAGGAAGATCAAGACGAAGAGCTAATTTCTGTTTTGCATAATTCGGCAAAAGGAAAAGATCCCTATTTTTGGGCACATCGCCGGGAAATCGACGAAATCTATCTGTTCTTTGATTACGATAAGCACGACCAAAGCGCAAGTGATACTCAACTGCAGGAAATGCTAGAGATGTTCGACAATGAAACGGACAAGGGAAAACTCTACATAAATTATCCCATGGTGGAATCTCTGTTCTATATAAAAGAGATGCCCGATCCGTATTTCAATGAATACACCGTAGCATTACAGAATCTGCCCTCATTTAAGGAACTCTGCGGAGAATTCAACGCTTATAAATCATCTGAGTTCTGTACTCTCCCGAAAAATCTAAAATCAAAGGCGGAAAAAGTTCAAAAAACGTGCTGTGAAAAATGCAGAAAGAACTGGGAATTCCTTCGACAGCAAAATGTGCAAAAAGCGCATTGGTTATGCACGCAACAAATGAAGCCGTTGACTGAAATTCCCAAGCCACTAAGCCAAAAAGAAATCTTTCGCCATCAAATTGCGGATTATGTGAACGCAAAGCAAGAAGTATCCGTATTGAACGCATTCCCGATATTTTTGTTTGAATATTTCAAAACCTAAGTCCGCTTTTTATTGGCTATCTTCATTTTTTTGAACGCATAACCTTCAAAAGTCATAGCAGAAATATAGGATTATCTGTGCAAATTAAAATCCAACGCCCTTTTCCTGCCGCATCCGCGTTATCAAAAGGCCAATATTAGATCCCGCTTCATCTTTCAACTTTGCCGCATCTTCACAAAAGGACATCTCATTTTTTATGGCGGTATCCGTTCTCTCAATAAAGAACTGTGCATTATAGAAATTCTTTTTATAACCGCAACCGAGAATATCATCCAATTCCTTGTCCACAAATCTTTTAGAAGCAGTCACCAGTTCATTCTTTAGCAAACGGTTTTTATCCAAGTCAAACACCTTATCCGTATGCAGTAGAAGCCAGAATTCAAAGCAGGGATTACTCACATAGAGCTGCACGTTTTTTTCTCGACAAGTCCGCAGCACATAGTCATATTGACCCGGCGTAAAGCTCCCCGCATCTCTATCCGCGACAAGGCACAGCTTGTCTATTTTCGGGTCATAGGGAATCATCTGCTCATCTAAAGAATCATTTATATGCGACAGAATCAATTCACAAATACGGGGCCGTTCCTTCTTAAAGAAGGCGATAGCCAAACGTATAGCATCTTCCTTATTTTCAACAAGATCGCCTGATGATTTTTTCAATTCATTCTTATAAAATTTATCCAAAAGAGCTGAAATTTCTTTGATCAAAGATTCTCGTTTCTTTAAGAAATCACTGTAGTACAAGCATTCAATCATCGCATTCAGAAGCGTGCCATAAGAAAGAGACGCCCCCTGCGATTCATCAATGTTCAAAAGCATTCGATCCAATATTTTTTGCGGATTGCTCCACGTATCCTCGCCATAGCTGCGCATAAGAGGAAGAATGCGCACTAGAGAGGATATGCCCGAATCCGCTTTGTGCTCATTCACCGCCTCAAAATAGCGAGGTTCCGTTTCGGTACCTTCCGTCAAGATAATGTATTTGACGTTCACTTCGCGCGAGCAACTCGCCGCACTCCGTTCTCCGAACCGTTTCTGTTCCCGCATCATCTCTCCTTGACAACGGGGAACAAAGAATTAAATAAAGGCACGCCGCCGTAACGGCCTTCCAGATATGCTTTGTCTATCTTCTTGTCAAAGCGCTCATTGAATTCTTCCAGAGAATAAATATCGCTCTCGCCAGACTGCTTCTTATCCACAAACCAGATTTCATCACGACGCAGCAAATCGAAATCCATCAACCGGGATTCGTGAGTGGTAACAATCAACTGCACACCGCGATCTTTAGCATACTCGAAAAAAGCCTTTACGAATTCAAAAGACAAGCTCGGATGCAAGCATCGATCCAACTCATCGATAACGTAAGTCTTGTTGACCTTGGAAAGCAATATTTCAAGCAAATCAAAAAGGCGCGCAGTCCCATCGGATTCCTCGTTTATTTTGAACAAAGTTGAAGTCTTGAAAGCGTGCTTGAATTGAATGGAATAAGCCTCCATTTCATCATTCTTCTTGTGCCTGATGACAAAAATATCCTTGCCATTCCCGTTTTGAGTCCTGATAAAAACCGTATCCGTCGCGTGAATTCCATTCTTCGCGATATTTTCCATTTGAGCCACAACCAATTTGATCAAATCCGGAGGCAGAGCCGCAAAAGCCTTTTCAACCGGCAGGGGGACGGCTTCCACACACTCAATGCCCGTACCAAAAGCCTTTAGCAAACGAGATGCGGCGGCGATGGATTCCGAATTCGCCAAAAACGAAGAATCCGCAAGTGGATTGGCTGGAAAATTAATGTCAAGATTATTCCCGATCCAAGAGAAAACCTTGTTCAAAATCGAGGCTTCAGGATGGGTCTTGTAAAAGCCAGCCATATTCCGATTGATGAAACTCAAAAAGAGGCTGTTGCTACCCGAAAAACTCGTTACTAGGACCTTCAGATCCTTGATAGATTCCAATTCCCCGTGAAAGACGTAGTCTGAACTTTCGCCTTCTTTATTAAAAAGACAGACAGGTTCTCTGTTCTTGGAAAGCCTGCAAAGCCATTCCGAAACAAATCGACCAGAATTCAAAACGACTTCAAAGCCGTAGGAATAGACAACGTTGTCTAATGCTATTTCCATTTCAAAGTAGCTGGAACGATCCTTGTTAGCAGGATCTACCTTGCAATAAGACTCGGACGCCCCGGCAGGCAACGCGCCTAAAATCGAGCAATTCTTGAAAAACGCCATCGCCTTGATCAAATTGGACTTCCCTGCCGCATTCGCGCCATAGACTGCGGCAAACTTCAATAGCGGAACAGGTCCATTCTGAAAGAGATGTTCCTCCTTGCTGCGCACCTTCCCCGGAATCATAGAGAATTCTTCGGACGATAGCGGTTTGGAAGCTTCCGACAATTTTCCAGCAAAAGAAAGAAAGTTTTTCACATTGAA
>JALNVO010000281.1 GCA_023231365.1 Fibrobacteraceae bacterium
CTTGGTTGTATGACCGAACCGCAGGGGTGACGCGAAGCGTCAAAATCGCCCAAATTGAGAGTCGCGCTCAAGCTTGCTTGGTTGTATGACCGAACCGCAGGGGTGACGCAAAGCGTCAATACTGGCAGTATTGATGCCTTCGGCATCCGCTTCTGCGCCTCGATCATGATAGTGAACGAGTTCACTACCTGAGATCCTCGGCTTGAGCGCTCTTGGCCATCTTTGAGTGACGACAGTTGCAAACAGTCGAATACAGCGGCAAAGCTTGCTTTGCCATTGTTGAGGCTCGACAACAGGACTTTAGTCCACTATTGCGATGTGTTATTGACAATTTCATAAAAATGAATTTTTAGAGGTACCCTCAAGGTACTTCGCTAAATTCTTCAAAAAGCGTTCATTCTGTTCTTGCGTGCCTACCGTAATGCGAAGCACATCGCCCATAGCAGGCTGCGGGCGGACAATCGTTCCCAAACGCTGCAAGAAGTCGAAAGCCTTCATCGGCTCCTTGATTCCGCGGACCGAGATGAAATTGGAACGCGTAGGAACATAAGAGAGCCCAAGCCTATCAAATCCCGCTTTAAGTTGGGCAAGACCGCGGGTATTATTTTCGCGGACTTTTTCCACATACTCTTGATCATCCAAAGCGGCAATGGCTGCGGCTTGGGCTATACTATTCACATTGAACGGCTCGCGGACCCGCTGGATCATAGAAGCAATATCTGGACGGGTAATGCAATAGCCCACGCGTAGAGCCGCCAAACCATAAATTTTGGAGAATGTACGGCAACAGATAATGGGAAAACCCGCTTCGATGAGCGGAAGCAAATTCGGCGCGTCCTTCTCAATGAATTCCGTATAAGCTTCATCCATCACGAGGATTGTAGATTCGGGAAGACTTTTAGCAAAATCGATGATAGCTTGCGCAGAAAGTTCCGTGCCCGTGGGATTATTCGGATTTGCCAAGAAGACAAGCTTGGTCCTGCTGGTAACGGCATCGCGCATCGCCTTTAAATTGTAGTTGTAATCCGGAGCGGGCATTGGAACAGAAACTGCCTTCGCATTCTGGAGCCTTGTAGCGAGTTTATAAACGGCAAAGCCATGCTCGCCCATTACCGCTTCGTCGCCTTCGCCCAAAAAGGTCTGCGCAATCATATCCAAAAGTTCATTGGAACCGTTGCCAATCACAATCTGTTCTGGTTTGACATGGCGGAAATTGGCAATTTTGTGCGTAAGATCATAGCAGCCGCCATCTGGATAAAGATTTGCTTCGGAAAGAGCTTTGATTGCCGCCGCAACGCCCTTCGGTGACGGGCCTAGTGGATTCTCATTGGATGCGAGCTTGTCAATTTGAGAAGGATCGAGGCCATATTCGCGGGCCGTATAAGCAATCGGCTTACCTGTTACATAAATAGGTTGTTTTAACAAATGCGGTTGAGCGATTTTCTCTGCTTGCATAATAACCTCTTAAAAGCGCAATATTGCGGTGCATAAAATGTACATTTGAAAAAGAAAAATGAAAACCAGCGATTTGAAAAAAGAACTTCAAAGACTCGCATACCAATACGAGAATCCGGATTTTCTCAAAGAAGATCCGTCGCAATTCATGCACCGCTTCAAAAGAAAAAAGGACAAAGAAGTCGTTGCATTTATCAGCGCAATGCTCTCCTTCGGAAACCGCAGAAATATTCTTAAAAAAATGGAAGAAGTTTTAAAATCCGCAGGCAAGACACCGGCCGATTGGATTATCAGCGGGGAGTTTGAAAAAGCATTTCCCAAGTCTTCAAAAAAATTTTACAGATTCTTCTCTTATGCAGATATGAACGATTTATTCAGTGAACTCCGCCGCGAGCTCTTAAAAAGCAGCAGCCTCGGGAAAAGTCTCTTCTGCGAATCTTCCAAATGCAAATGTAAAAAGGACAACCTTGCAGAAATCATCGGACATCAATTTCAAAAAAGCCGGATCGTTCCTAAAGGTAAAGACTGCGCTTGCAAACGAACTTGGCTCTTCTTGCGCTGGATGGTACGTCCAAATTCTCCAGTCGATCTGGGAATCTGGAATTGGTATGACGCAAGCGAGCTTTTAATTCCCTTGGACACGCATGTTCTCCAAGAATCTAAGAAACTCGAGCTCACTAAACGAACCGGGACTTCATACAAAACCGCAAAAGAAATCACGGAAAAGCTAAAGAAAATATTCCCCGGCGACCCCTGCAAAGGCGATTTCGCCCTTTTCGGGAAAGGCGTTGAGAATTCGAAATAGGATAATTTTATTATTGAATCCTCAAGGGGAATAAAATCCTATGAAAAAACTAAAACTTTTGTCCGTACTACTTTTAGCAGGTGCAGCCGAAGCGATTCCCATCAACTATGGGACCTCATTTCACGATACGGTTACCGTGTCGAACAGCAAGGAAGACATCATCGTGGAACGCGGTTGCAAGGAACGATGGATCAAACAGGATTCCACCATAGAAGAAAATCTCACGGAAGAGCAACTTCTAGCCCGAGTCTATGGTGCGGCACAACTAAAGGACAGCTCGGCAATTTACGGAGCTTGGCAAGACAGTTGCACTAGCTATGCAGGAAAAGAGACCCGGGAAGGTCTGATTCTAATTCCAGCAACCGTGGTGATATATGGGCTCCTTGGAAGCTATGCCACATTTATACACGACTACGATTATGCAGCGACAGCCGTTTTGGGAAGGACTTTTGGCGTTACTTCGCTCTTGGTTACGGCTTTGGGCGTTTCATGGGGAGTTTCCGAGTTAATTACGGCGCATAAGCAACGAAATCACGCTAAAGATTACGAGTCTGCCGTACATCGTTGGAAACTCCGTGTAACACCAGCTATCAACTTTCAAAAACCTGGTGGTGGATTTTTTATCCAGTTCCGATTCTGAAATTCCCGTTGGGAACCTTTCAGCAATTTGTCTATGCTTCAATAAGCTATGGATGGTACAAATTGTACTTCACAAAGCTGATTTTAAAAACTCTATTTTTGTAGCTTATAAAAAGAAATTTCAAAGAGGTTCAAAAATGAACAAACAAATTATTTTTCTTCTTTCTCTACTTGCAGCGAGTTTTGCATTCGCAGGTACGCCTTCTACACAAGAAGCTTCTACAGCGCAAAGTAAAGCGCAAATAGCCACCTATACAACAATCTCCTGGGAAAAAGCAATTGAGATGAGCAAAAGCAAAGCCGGAGCATTATTCCTCGACGTGCGCAATCCCGACGAAGTCGCAAGCGGAGCCGTAGCCACAGCAAAGAACATTCCGCTTCCAACGCTCGAAACCCGTTTTGCAGAACTTCCCAAAGACAAAGACATTCTCGTATATTGCCGCAGCGGGCACCGCAGCCAAATGGCTTCAAAATTTCTTGTAAGCAAAGGATTCACCCGCATCTACAATGTGGATGGCGGATTTTTGGCTGCCCCACCGGCAGCAGCTTTCAAATAACAGGTACATCCAGCTTTTTCAGAGCTTTTTCA
>JALNVO010000282.1 GCA_023231365.1 Fibrobacteraceae bacterium
AGTGAAGATGAGAACGATGCGCTTTGTCATTTTAAATGCTCATTATCGTTTGCGTTATACCATGCTTAAAATAGAAAAACGAATTGTAAGTTACCTTTTTTAGGACTGGTTTAAAATACACAAATCACCCCGTTCTTGCCAAGTGATATGTCATGTCGGCACGAACAAGTTCTGCCGCCGCGGCTCTCGGCCCCTAGATTTTTTTCGATGACTTCCCTGAGAATCTCGTTGTCGAGCGCCAGATTCGCGTACATCCTCTTGAGCTTGGCGTTTTCATCTTCAAGTTCCTTGACGCTGTTGACGATCTCTGATTCGCTGTGGGGCAGTTTCTTCATGGCTGCTCCTTTGCTACTAAAAGAAGCCCTTCCGTTTAGTTTTGAACAGTCCTAAATGCGGGGAAGCTTACACATTTCAGTAGTTTGTACGGATAAATAATCATAAAGTTTTTTTGTTTTAATTTTTTATACATATAAAAGTTTTGATATGAATCAATGGTTTAAAAGCTGACCATCGCCATGGAAGCGTGAAGTAAACCGTAAATTCTGTTATCGGTATTGCGTTCTAATAGGAATTAATTGCAAATTCGAAATTGATGATGCTGAGTGTATTGCAATCCAGTGAATATAATACTGTAAGACGGGTATTGATTTCTATAGCAAAAGCCCGGAATAAAGAATTCCGGGCTTAGAGCGTTTTATGCAATCGGTTTTGGATAATGCCCTTTAAAGGGCGACTTTAAAAAATTATTTAACGAATGCTTTGTAGATGGCATTGATGGCGTCCTCCATACAGGTCTCGTCTACACCCACCATAATATTGATCTGGGAAGAACCCTGGTCGATGATACGAATGTTGATGCTTTCGTTAGCAAGAGCTGAGAAAAGTGTTGCCGCAATGCCCACTTTGTTCGTCATTCCATGCCCTACTGTAGCGATAAGGCTGATGCCAGGGAACACTTTTACGCGGTCCGGGTGCATTTGGAGGAGAATATCTTCGAGAACGATGTCTTGAACAGCGTCCAACGCCTTGGAATCGACGACGATACTCATGGAGTCAATGCCGCTTGGGCTCAGTTCATAAGAAAGCCCTTCATTTTCGAGAATGCCCAAAACGCGGCGGCCAAAACCGATTTCCTTGTTCATCATTCCCTTCTCGATGTAGATCATCGAAAAACCTTTACGGCCTGCGATGCCTGTAATGGGACGGGCTGTGGTTTTTGGTGTGGGGCCGATAATGGTGCCTTTGTCTGTCGGGCTGTTTGTGTTGCGGATGTTTATCTGAATATTTTTTGCCCGGCACGGAGCGATGGATTCGTCGTGAAGCACGCTTGCACCAGAGTAGGAAAGCTCACGGATTTCCCGGTAACTCACATAATCAATGGGCTTCGGCGAAGCGACGATTCTCGGATCAGCCATCAGCATACCGGAAACATCCGTCCAGTTTTCGTATGTGAGTGCGTTGATTCCGTTGGCGAGAACGGCTCCCGTAATGTCGGAGCCTCCGCGGGAGAACGTTTTTACTTCTTTGTGGGGGCCTTCTCCATAAAAACCGGGTACTACGTATAAAAGATTCTCATTGGACAGTTTATCTGAAATCGTTTCATAGCTCTTCGGCGTAATGCGGTATCGTTCGTCAAAGGAAATCATCGGATAAGAATCGACGAATACCGCATCCAAGTATTCCGCCATAAGCCTTGCGCAGAGGAATTCTCCGCGTGAAACAAGGAAATCCAAAGTGACGGAAGAATCTTGGCCCTTGAGCTTTGCTTCAAGTGCATTGAGGTCTTCTCCGATTTTTGTTGCCAAATTGAGATCTTTTGCAATTCCCAAATAGCGGTCTGCTATCATTTTCCACGGAGCAGAAAAATCGAGGCCTTTGGAGGCAAGGTCGTATGTGGTATAGAGGAGATCTGTCAATTTGGTTTCTTTCGGATTGCGCTTGCCCGGAGCGGATACAACGACAACGCGGCGGCGTTTATCAGCTTGGATAATAGCCTTTACCTTTTGAAATTGACTTGCTTCTGCGACGGAACTTCCGCCGAACTTGCATACGATGCGGTCTGCCATTCTTGATACCTTTTGGTTTGGTCCTTTGTAAAAAAAGGACAGCTTTTGTAAAAATAGCAATCCTTCAAAACTCGTAAAGGCTCGAAAAGCGTCAATAGAGAAATAGAGTTCACTTTTGTTTTATCTTATGGTGAGGAAAAAATGAACGATGTTACAAGATTGTTAGAAATTGCATCTAAATCATCCGTTCCGGTTCTTCTTTGCGGGGAATCCGGCACGGGTAAGGAAGTTGCTGCGCGCAATTTGCATCTGATTGGGGCGAGGTCGAAGGGACCGTTTATACCCGTCAATTGCGGTGCACTTAACCCGGGTCTCATTGAAAGCTTGTTCGAAGGGTCTTGCCGCGGAGCTTTTACGGGTTCGGTTTCGAACCAGCTCGGTTTTGTCCGTGCTGCAGACAAAGGAACTCTTTTCCTAGATGAAATCGGGGAACTTCCGCTTGAAAGTCAGACTCGCCTTTTGCGCATTCTGCAAGAGCGTTCTGTGACGCCTGTGGGCTCGCAAATCAGCATCCCCGTGGATTTTAGATTGGTTTGCGCTACACATCGCAATTTGGAAGATGCCGTAAAAAACGGGCGTTTCCGCGAAGATCTCTTTTTCCGGTTGAACGTCTTTCCCATCCACCTTTTGCCTTTGCGCGATCGACAAGGCGAATTGAAAACGATTGCCGCCGAACTCTGGAGCGAGCTATCTCCGCGTTCCTTGAATGCAGAGGAACTCCAAAAATTGATGTCTTTCCCGTGGCCGGGTAATGTCCGGCAACTTAAAAATGTACTCAACCGTTATTGCTTATTAGAGTGTCTTGGAAATTCGCTTGATTCCGTGCTCGCTTCGGAGCCTTGGGACCTCCATTCTTTGCGTTCTTATTCAGTGGGGGAGATCCGACAAGGCTATAGGTGCCGTTCAGTTTCTCCTTCTTGGAACCGCATAGAATCCGTGCTCAATGAAACTTCTTCAAACAAAAGCAGGGCTGCTAAAATTCTTGGTATCAGCCGAGGTGCGCTTTGTTATCAGGTTAGAAAGCATTTCAACGGTTCAAAGGCCTCTTAGAATTCTATTTTTACGCATGAGTCTTTGGATTAAATCATTGGAGAATAAAAAATGAAGCATATTTTTTTAATGGTCCCTGCATCGGCAGGCGTTGATTTGGCGAAAAGCGCCAAGTCTTTCTATGAATCGGTCAAGAAAGAAGTTGCCAATGCGGAATTCCTAGTTCCTGAAGAAAAAATTGAAAATCTTTTGAAGGCTTCCGAATCAAGTGCTGCAATGGAAATACTTGTTGATTTGGTGCAAGCATCTAAGGGCGATGCTCTGGTCATCCAGGGCGTGGCTCCAGAAAAGACCGTCCGCAGTGAAAAGATCAACGAGATGATGGCTGCCGCTGTCGATACGGATGTCGTTGTGATAGCTGCATC
>JALNVO010000283.1 GCA_023231365.1 Fibrobacteraceae bacterium
ATGCTTGACAAGATGCGCCGTGGAATTCTCTTCTTTACAGGTGAAATGAAGGTGGATTCTGCACTTGTGTGCAATGCAACTTTTTCTGCGACGATGATTTGATTTTTGTTTTTAGATTCAATAAAAAGAGTCCTTTGTTGGACTTTTTTTGTGAGAATAAAAAAATGCAGGCGGAAGAATTTCTGAGATATTCTCAATTTGTGCCTTGAAAATAATGATTCCTGTGCCGACTGTGAATTATTTTGGTATTGGAAAGTGTAGTGGAATGATCCCCAGAATTGGCGAATGTATTGGGAATGATTCCGAAAGCGGTATCGGAAAATACTAGGCGGATATTTCAAGAAGTTGGGTGATTTCGAACAAAGAAATGTATTAGAGAAAT
Organism: Fibrobacteraceae bacterium; assembly: GCA_023231365.1. Taxonomy (GTDB): domain Bacteria; phylum Fibrobacterota; class Fibrobacteria; order Fibrobacterales; family Fibrobacteraceae; genus Hallerella. Next base: position 383 of record JALNVO010000283.1, read on the forward strand.
ACAAACGAAGACGGCGATGATGATATTTCTTTTATTTGCAGAGAATAAAAAACACTATTATAGAAAAAAGAGTACCTTTGAAAAAAACTGGAATCGGTTATACCGTTTTCTCCTATAAAATGGTGAAGGATTAAATTTTTCATGCGTTTTCCCTGTTTTTGGATTACTTCCACTTAAGTATTGATGTACTAAGAGTTCGATTTCTTATATGGTTCTACTCAAGCATGTAGATGCAAGTCAGTTTTTAGAAGTCTCTGGACTTGTAAATATCCGGGATTATGCGGAGAAGGGTGATTCTTGCAAATGGGACAAATTGGGTCGCTTTTTATTGTTGAGCTTTTTTTGATAAGGCATATTTTCGTGGATAGAAAAAGTTCCTAAAAACACAAAAAAAAACACCGGGAATAAATCCCAGTGCCTTTTTTACTTTAGAGAAATTACTTGATGACCATTGGTTTGTTGATTGTGCCGAAAGAGCCTGTCGCGCGGATGATGTAGAGGCCTTTTGCTATGTAGCTCATTGCAAATGAGTGTGTGCCGCGGGAAAGAGTTCCTTTATAAAGGGTCGCCACTTTGTGACCGTTCATGTCGAACAGGAATATGTTTACATTGGAATTATTCGCAAGGGATAGCTCAATTGTTCCGTGGACATAATTCATTGCATTGTTCTTTAGCATTGTTTGGGCAGTTTGAATTCCTGCTGTGTAATCAGGGTCGTTAAAGACGATTTTGATCTCTGTGAGAACCGATTCTTCACTGCCGGTTTGACTTGCTCTGGTGAATGCGTCGTATTTGTCTTCGTTGAAGTTAAAGAGTGTGTCTGTTCCGGCGGCGATATTATCAAAAATCAGAGTTCCAGAATAGGATGAATAGTTGGCGAAAAGAATACTCTTGGTGACACTACGGTTGGTGAGCCCAGAAATGTCGACGCTGCACGTCTTGCTTTCGCCAGCTGCGATGCTGCAACTGCCATCGGTTTCTGTCCATGTCCAGCTGGATGTCATTTTGAAGATTACATAGATGTCTACAGATTCCGCACCGTTGTTCTTAACTGTGAAAGTGAGCGCGTTTGCGCTTGAAAGATCAAAATCTTTCTGGTATTCGATGGTTCCTTTCTCGTTGGATGCGTATGTGACGGCCATCATCCCGTTTCCGGTATCGGCCGTTTCTGTGAAGTCTTTGATCTTGATGTAAGAAGAGTCCTTGTTCCATAGGGAATTCATAGCGGCGAGTGCAGGATCAATTGTATAAGTGTAGCCGCCAAATGCAGTTTCGGTTTTTTCTGTCCCTCTGAAAGTCCATGCAAGCACTCCGGCATAGCCTTTATCAAATGCGTTCTGGTAGCATTGCTCTGTAGTGAGTTCCGTTTTTGCCGCCATATTGCTGTTGTATGTGGTTCCGGCCCAGCCGCTCGCTGGAAATTCGCCGATGATGAGCGGCTTGTCCGCATCAAAGTTATAGGTTGCGGCTAGTTCTTGTGGAGTGTGGAGGAATGGGGAAACGTCGTCATTTTGATAGTATGGGTAGTAATGGGTCTGGAAAAAATCAAGGGTTCCGGTAGCTTCACCGCCGGCGGCAATGAGAGCATCGTTGTTCCACCAACTTTGGTATTGGATGTTGACGGATCCTGTTGAAACGAGGAGTGCTGAATTTTTAGCATGGATTGCTGCTGCGACTTTGTTCGTAAATTTCTGAAGGAGCGATTTGTCTATTTTGCGGGTAGTCCAACCGACCGAAGTCATTCCTTCCGGTTCGTTGAATATCTCCCAAGTGAGCAGAGCTTCGTGGTTGCCGATCGCTTCTACGACAGGGTCGAGTGCGTTCGTGATGAAAGCGCTTGTTCCTTCATCTGTGAAAAGATTCAAGTTTGCAGTGGAGTCTACTTTGTCATTGGTATAGATGCCCCATTGCGAGAATTCCATCAAGTTGTGGCTGAATAGGCACATAGAAACCATTACGCCATATTCTTCGGCGATGTCGAGAGCCTTTTCCATATTGGCAATCGTGTTGGCTTTGAGTCCGCTTACCAAATGCGTTGTCGTATTGATGGTGGGGCTTTGGCTCATGTTGTTGAAAAGCCACCAACGGATAACGTTCCCCCCCGAGGAGCGAACTCCTTCTACTGCTTGGCGCCAAGCGTTTTCATCGAGAGCGTTATCTCCGACGTCCGAATTGTAGTCGATCCAAGCTAAGTTTGCTCCGCTGAAGAAAATCGGGTTTCCCTTGTATTTGAACGCAGTTCCGTCAATGGTGATGTTCGGGGATGCGCTAGCGGTAACTGCTAAAAGACCTGCTGTGAAAAGAGATGCCTTAAGAAAGTTCATTTGCACTCCTAAAGAATGTTTAAGCAATACCCCATTAAAAATAAACCCGTTCTTCTGATTTAGAATAACGGGTTCATGGTTTTTACAAATTTATCTTACTTTTCTTGCAATCTATTTTGCAAAATCATTTTTGAAGCTAAGTGTATCGGTTTTACACGTTGAAGAGGTAGTACATAATGTCGCCGTCCTTGACGACATAGTCCTTGCCTTCGGTGCGTACTGCACCTGCTTCTTTAGCGGCATTCCAGGATCCGTGTTTTCTAAAGTCTTCAAAGGCGAGCGTTTCGGCGCGGATGAATCCTTTTTCAAAGTCCGTGTGGATCACGCCTGCGCAGGCGGGAGCCTTCCAGCCAGCTCCGAACGTCCAAGCGCGGCATTCTTTTTCACCGGCGGTGAAAAATGTGCAAAGGCCCAGAATCCGGTAACCTTCACGGACAACGGCATCCAAACCGGATTCCTTCATACCGAGGTCTTTCAAAAATTCGACTTTGTCTGCAGGCTCCATCTTTGAAAGTTCTTCTTCTATTTTCCCGCTGATGATAATGACGTCTGCGCCTTTATCTTTTGCAAATTTCTGGAGGGCCCTAACGTAGTCATTGCCTGTGTTGATGTCGTCTTCCTTGACGTTTGCGCAATAGAAAAGGGGCTTTGCTGTGAGGAGGGCGAGATCGGCTACGATAGCATCAAGCACATCATTTTTTTTGTTGATAAATTCACG
>JALNVO010000284.1 GCA_023231365.1 Fibrobacteraceae bacterium
ATAGATACTGCGGATGGAGGATCTTCCTATGTTCTCGGGTGGGTCGGCGAGAGTGAATGGACGGAGTACACCGTGGATGTTTCCGCTGCAGGTCCCCAGCCGTTCCAGGCGAGAGTTGCTTCAAATGGAGACGGAGGAAGCTTCCATCTGGAACTGGATGGGACGGACATTACGTCTTCGCTGACCGTTCCAAACACGGGCTCTTGGGCAACGTACGAGATGATCAGCGGGGAGACGGAGAGCCTTTCTGCCGGGACGCATGTGTTGCGTTTCGTAATTGATAGTCCATACTTCAATATTGATTGGATTCATTTTGGAGAGCCACTTGTGTCGCTCCCGCAGATCAAAAGCGCATTGCAGATGAAAACTCAAGCGTACCGGATTTATGACCTCCATGGGAAATACATAGGAAAAATTTCCGCGAATTCATTACAGGAGTGCTCCATTAAAGTCCGTCGAGACTATCCTGCAGGAGTCTATCTCGTCCATTCCCCGAACAGGAATGGTATGCAAGCCATAGCCGTAACACACTAAGATCCGAGTGCAATCATTCCCAAAATGATGACATTCACAAGGCCAATTCATTACAAGATCGACAGAAAACTATCGAATACAGAAAATAAATGGGCTTCCATAACCAAACGAGGGAATTTATGTTGGCTAGGTTTTTCTTTTTATCTCTATGTGCATCTTTTTCATTCAGTGCTTCTGCCTTCGCTGCAGAAACAGAGACCACCTATTATGTATCGCCTTCTGGGAGCGATGCAAATGCAGGCACTAAAGATGCGCCCTTCAAAACGCTTACCCAAGCGCAGAAAGCAGTCCAAAAAATCAACGCTTCCATGAAAGGAGATATTCTTGTCTATCTCCGCGAAGGAACGTACAAATTAACCAGCACTTTGCATTTTGGAAATTCAGACGGAGGTTCCAACGGTTTTTATGTACGCTATGAAAATTATCCGGGAGAAACGCCTGTCATTACAGGGGGGCTTCCCGTTACCGGCTGGACTCTTTGCGATGAAACGAATGGGATCTGGTGCACAAGCGGTGTGAGTTACCGATTCCGCCAATTCTATGTCAACGGGCAGAAAGCCATCCGTGCAAGGACTCCAAACTTAGGATCCGATGGATCCCACAACTTTTACAGACTCACAAAAGTGGACACGACCGGAAAAGCTTTTGATGTTGCGACTTCCTATGTATCCGATTGGAAAAATTTTGACAAAGTGGAAATGCACCTGATGATCGCTTGGGCCGATGCCGTTCTACGGCTAGAAAGCTACAAGAACAACGGAAGCTATTCCAAAGTTCAAATTCAGGATCCCGAAAAGACGATGCTTTTCAACCGTCCATATCCAATGCTCGGCGTAACTCTCGGAGATAAAAACAGACAACAATGTTTTTACTTTGAAAATGCATACGAATTTTTAGATGCTCCCGGTGAATGGTATCTAGACGAATCCAAGGATATTCTGTATTATAAGCCAAGAAGCGGAGAATCCATGAATTCCGCAATAGCCGTAGCGCCAAACCTCGAAACGCTTATTGACATTTCGGGCTCCAGTACATCGAACAAAGTAGGCTACCTTTCTTTCAAAGGGATCGCTTTTGAGCATTCCAATTTCTTGAGACCCAGCAAAAGCGGATTCCTTGATCTACAAGCAGGGCAATTCAATGTGGCAGCTCCAGGCGGTAATAACTATATGCTATGGCGCCCAGCCGCAGGCGTTACGGTTACCAATGCACATCATATCCGTTTTGAGCGCAACAGTTTTTCACAAATGGCAGGAACCGGACTAGACTTTATTTCCGGCACCAATGACGATGCCATTATCGGCAACGTATTCACCGATTTGGGAGGCTCCGGCATTTCCATCGGCAAATTTGCAAAAGATACACTGACCGAAATTCACATCGCTTACAATCCCACGGACAAAGAAGAAATTTGCACAAGGGACACCATCAAAAATAATCTGGTTACAAAAGTCACGACAGAGATACAAGGAGCCGTGGGAATCGGCGCCGGTTACCCCAGATACGTAGATATTGAACACAATGAAGTTTCCTATACCAATTATTCGGGTATTTCCGTAGGATTCGGCTGGACTAAAAGTGCGACGGCAATGACCAACAATAAAATCAACAGGAACAACATTCACCATGTGGCACAACTCCTCGCCGATGCAGGAGCTATATACACGTTATCCAACCAGGGAAGCGGTTCTGAAATTCAGTATAACTATATGCATGATATTTCCGCATCGAAGTGGGCGGATTACTGGATTTGCCCAATATACCTGGATGAAGGCTCGAGTGGCTTTGATGTAAGTCATAACGTAGCCGTAAGTGCTCCGGGAGGAGTTGCTTGCAACAGCTGCGGAGCCTATACGAAAAGCGACAACGAAGGCACATCCGCAACGACCATTGCAAGTGCCGGGATAGAAGCTGCTTATAGCGATATAAAAACCTTGGCAATTCCGCTTCCCGATTTTTCTGAAATAGTTCCCCAAGCATCTTACAAAGAGACCCTTAATATTCCAGGCATAATCGAAGCTGAAGACTATGATGTCGGCGGACAAGGAGTTTCTTATTCGGATAACTCGGTAAATAATGAAGGCGGCGCATACAGGACAGATGGAGTGGATATCATTGGCAATGATACAACCGGATACAAGGTCGGCTACACTGTAGATGGAGAATGGATGGAGTACACGGTAAACGTCAGCTCGTCTGAAGTCTATACTTATGAAGCCTCCGTTTCATCGGGATTGGATGGATCCTCGTTCCGTCTGTTCTTAGACGATGAAGCGATTAGCGACACGATTAAAGTACCGAAAGGCGAAAATTGGGACACGTATACCACAGTTTCTGGAAAAACATCCGTACTCGCCGCCGGCATGCATGTGCTAAAAATTGCGATCACCGGAAGCTATGTGAACATTGATAAAATCAAGTTCACTGCAGGCATAGACCGGATCGCCGAGGTTTCAAAAGGCTTTGTAAAAGGATCGCAAGCGTTTGGCGTTTACAACATAGCGGGAAAATATCTCGGTACATTTCAGGCAAACGATATTTATACACTGAAAGCAGAACTGAACAAGTGCAATCTGAAAAGCGGGATCTATCTTGTGCGGAGCAAAAATAGGAGTAAATTCATTCAGATTAAAAAATAGGCTTCGCGACAGATCGCTTTGTTGCAAAAAGAAAAAGATTCTAATTTTATACAGCTATTGTATAAAGGGTACCTCTAAAAATTGCTTTGGTAAAGTGAAATTGTCAAGGACCGAGCAAGAAACAGAGTCACTTGGCGCTTTAGCGCTTAGTGACTCTGATCCTTCATAGATGCGTGTGCGAAAGGAGTAGGAAACATGAACACTTAGGAGCTTGCTCCTTAGTGAGAATGAT
>JALNVO010000285.1 GCA_023231365.1 Fibrobacteraceae bacterium
AGCGAATAATCGTAAGGAAGGAAAAAGAACCGTTTGCCGGTCATTGCGCCATATTCTAGCGAAAGGCGGAGGAACCGCATCGTTCCAAAGGATTTGTTGCCATCGCCAAGTCCTGCAACACCGCCATCGACGAGTTCTCGCATTTCCGCAAGGGATTTGCCCCCGAAACCTTCACTGATAGCGCCCAAAATGCGGATATCAAAGCCGCAATTCGCAAAGGAATCCTTAGCGGCGACGAGCTTCTGGATACCATCGACCGGGTTTGCAGAGCTCTCGTAGAGACCGCCGAAAAAACCTCCGCGGCGGAGAGCATTGAAACCGTCCTTGTACGTATAAATGTCATCGCGCACGGGTTCCTGAAAATCAAGACCGAGCGCAAACAACGCGGGGAGAGCGAGAGCTCCCTTAGCGTCAATAACCTTAGTCCCTTCTGGAGGGGCTTCCCTAGACCATTTACCGCCGACAAGGGAAACCGTCATCGGGTTCTCAAATATTCCGTTCACAAAAGGACGGACATTCTGAAGTACAACGTTATCCATTAGCACGCCCTCCCGAAAGAAGATAAAGCGCAGACATGCGAACAGCGACGCCATTCGTCACCTGTTCCAAAATTACGGAATGTTCGCCATCGGCGACCTCGGAATCCAGTTCCACTCCGCGATTGATGGGGCCCGGATGCATAATCAAAGCCGTAGGGGAAGCCATCTCCAGCACTTCTTCGGTCACACCGAAATAATTGCGGTATTCGCGAAGACTAGGCAAAAGAGAATCTTCCATCCGTTCCTTCTGGAGGCGGAGAGCTATCACCGCATCCGCACCGGCCACGGACTTTTTCACGTCCGTCTCCCAAGTAACCGCCGGAAAATCTTCGCGGTAGCGCGGAAGAAGCGTGCTCGGGCCGCAGAACGTGACCGAAGCACCCATCGTGGTAAGTCCCCAAGCATCAGAACGGGCGACCCGGCTATGGCGGATATCGCCCACAATCGCAACGCGCTTGCCCTTTAAGGAGCCCAATTTCTGTTCAATCGTAAACATATCGAGCAGGGCCTGAGTCGGGTGCTCGTGGGCGCCATCGCCCGCATTGAGGACAATAGCTCCGCTATGATCCGCAAGGAACTTGGGAACGCCCGTCCCTTTATGACGGACAACCACCACGTCGATCTTCATCGCTTCGATATTGCGGAGCGTATCGAGGAGAGTTTCGCCTTTTTGTACGCTCGAATTGGAACTCGCAAAATTCACAATGTCCGCAGAGAGCCGCTTTTCCGCAAGTTCAAAACTCGTGCGGGTGCGGGTGCTATTTTCAAAGAACAGATTCACGATTGTGAGACCGCGAAGCGAAGGAACCTTTTTGACCGGGCGGTCGAGAAGCTTGCGGAACTCGACGGCAGTATCGAGGATGACGCGGATATCATTTTCCGAAACTCCGTCCAAGCCCAAAAGATGCTTAATCGAAAGAGATGATCTCATACGTTCTCCACTTGAACAAGGTACACCGCCGTTTCCGGGTCGTTCGGTTCGATCAGCACCCGGACTTCTTCATTCGCAAGGGTCGTCACGGTCAAACCGGCAACATCAGGCGCAATCGGAAGCTCCCGATGACCGCGGTCCACCAGCACGCAAAAACGGATTGCGGCCGGGCGTCCGAGGTCGAGGATAGCCTCCATCGCCGCACGGGCGGAGCGCCCCGTATAGAGCACGTCATCCACGAGAATAACAGTCTTGCCCTCTACAGAAGCAGGCATTTCCGTAATGCGCATTTCAGTATTCGTCAGATGTTTGCGGTAATGAAAATCGTCCCGGTAAAAAGTAGCATCCAAACTTCCGCAAGGAATCCTTGTAGAAAAGCGCTCCGAAAGTCTTGAAGCAATCTTCTGCGCAAGGGGAATTCCTCTACTTGCCATACCGAGAACCAAAATATCCGATGGAGACTCCACCATAGCGGCAACAGCCTGAGCCATCCGATCCAGTGCCTTTTCCATCGCTTGAAAATCGAGAAGCTGTCGAATCCGTTTGCAATTATCCTTCACGCCGGGCTCCTTTTATTGGATGTATTCCCCGAAAATAAAAATCTTATGGGGGACCATTAAAAATTGCTTTGCGATAGGAAATTTAACAAGAATCGAACGCAAATACTTGAAGCAAGCTCCTTAAGTCCAACCGAACTCTGACATTTCTGAAGATCAAAAGAACCAGAGCAGAAGCGAAAAGCGATTAAGCGGCTTCAAAGGAGACTCTCTTGCAATAGGTTATTGCGGAATTTTCCGCGAAAGTGTTTTAAGGGGCTCCCTTTGTTTTTATCTTTACACAAAGTCAACTTGGAGACAGTTTATGTTCAATCAGCTCGACCAGCCAAAAAGCGGCGAAACCATAGCCATCATCAAAACCAACCACGGCGAAATGCGCGCCCGCCTTTTCCCCGAAATCGTCGGAGAATGCGCGAGGAACTTCATTGAACTTGCCAAGCAGAAGAAATACGACAAAGCACCCTTCCACCGCATCATCAGCGGCTTTATGATCCAAGGCGGCGACTTTACCAACCGCAACGGAACCGGCGGACATTCTGCCAAAGGCCCGGGAACGACCATCGGCGACAAGTACGACAGCAGCCTAACGCACCTCCGCGGAGCACTCAGTTGGGCAAAAACACAGAGACCGAACTCCATCGGAAGTCAATTCTTCATCGTGCACCCGAAAGAAGGCACCCACTTTTTGGACCATCCGGCAAACGGCGGTGCCGCAGAAGGCTATTCCGTATTCGGGCAACTCTTCGACGGATTCGACGTACTAGATGAAATCGCGGGCGTCGACACGGACGGCAACGACTATCCCAGCAAAGAAGTGACGATCGAAACAGTCGAAATCGAAACAGTCGCCTGACAACAGAACAAAAATAGCAGAAGAAGCGGGCATAAGCGCGGCTTCTTTTGCTTTATATACAAATTAACAATCCGGGCGTGCCCCGCCAAGGCGGGTCGTTGGCCTCCGGGCGACCCTCCGGTTGGTGTGCCGATGGCACACGCTTGGGGTTCCCAAGCCCCTACACCCAACTCACGCAAAACGCGCAATTTTCCTCAAAAAACAGGAAAAGGGAATGCAAAAAATCCTTTTACCCGTCATTTTAATAAAATTCCCTTGACATTTTTCGCTCTTTTTTCTTAATTTGGGAAGCCTTAACGGGGTTATAGCTCAGTTTGGTAGAGCACAACGCTGGCAGCGTTGGGGTCAGGAGTTCGAATCTCCTTAGCTCCATAAATAAAAAAAAAGACCGATTTCATATCGGTCTTTTTTATTTAGGGTACCTCTAAAAATTGCTTTGATGAAGTGAACAGCTTGCAAATCGAGTGCAGCAAAGGCAAGCTTGCTTGTCTTTATTGCCGAGATGCAGCAGCGGACGATGAAAT
>JALNVO010000286.1 GCA_023231365.1 Fibrobacteraceae bacterium
ATTTCGACCTGTTCGCGGCGGACAACCTTGAAAAACTGTTCCTGGTATTCCTTGGCGTTTTCAAGGACCTTTTCATGCGAAAGACGCGGACGCATTTTGTTGCGGCCGGAAGGATCGCCGATCTGAGCTGTATAATCGCCGACGATGAGCACGACCGTGTGACCTAAATCCTGAAATTGGCGGAGCTTGCGCATGACGACCGTATGACCGAGATGAACATCTGGTGCCGTCGGGTCTACACCGAGTTTAATGCGGAGGGGCGTTCCCGTTTGATACGACTTCTGGAGCTTTTGTTCGAGTTCATCGGCCGGGATTATTTCCACGACGCCACGAAGCAAAATGTCCAATTGGTCTTTGACGGGAAGAAACTGCATATCGAAATTCCTTTTTTTAGCGTCTTTAGAATATAGAAAAAGAATATTTGAAAGAAATTTTGAAAGAAAATGTTGCAGTTGGAGGACTTGTTTTTCCGCCATTTCAAAAAAAGGTCCTTGATTTTGTGTAAAAAAAGAAGACTCTGCAAAAAGAGGTCGCCACACATCCCGTGGCAGGCAAAAACGGGAGGAGCCCTAAATGCAGCACAGCAGCAAGCTCTTTAGAATAAAAAGAACATATTTGTTTTATCCAAACTAAAAAAGAAAAAAGCCCTGGATCTTTCCAGAGCTTTTAATTTATACACATTTACTTATACAAACCGCTTTGGGTCAATGCCGAGTATTCTGATTTTGTAGCCGAGAATGCGCTGCGTCGTAGCAAGAGCTCGTGCCGCAGGAGCGACTTTTCCCTTTGCGCTCTTAAGCGCGTCGCAAATAATATCGCGCTCATAAGTATCTACCATACTCTTAAGGTCGCCGCGAACGGGAGAACCTGTAGATTCAGCTGTTTGTAGCGTGGGAGGCAAATGATGCGGATAAATGACATTACCTTCAGCGACAAGCACGGCGCGTTCAATGCAGTTCTCAAGTTCGCGGACATTACCTGCCCAATGATAGCTCATCAGCATATCGATTGTACCTGTGGAAAGGCGGCGGACATCCTTGCCGATGAGTTTACTGTAATGTTCGAGGAAATGATCCGCGAGAAGTACAATGTCGCTTTTGCGCTTGCGGAGTGGCGGTACATAAATCGGGAAAATGTGCAAGCGGTAATAGAGATCTTCGCGGAACGTTCCATCGTGGACCATTTTCATCAGATCCTTGTTAGTAGCCGCGATGACCCGGATGTTCACATGGATCGTCTTGTTGCCACCGACGCGCTCAAACTCATGCTCTTGGAGAACACGGAGAAGCTTGACTTGCAAGGTCGGCGAGATTTCCCCGATTTCATCAAGGAAAATGGTACCGCCATCGGCGAGTTCGAAACGGCCCTTGCGTTCAGCGATAGCTCCGGTGAACGCACCCTTTTCATGCCCGAAGAGTTCGCTTTCAATGATATTCTCCGGAAGAGCGGCGCAATGGACGCGGATAAACGGTCCATTGACACGATCGGAATTGTAGTGAATCGCTTGGGCAACCAACTCCTTACCAGTTCCCGTTTCACCTAAGATGAGAACCGTCGAGGGGCTTCTTGCTACTTTGGCAATCTGATCGTATACAATTTGCATTTCGCGGGAATTGCCGACGATGTTCGAAGGGCGGAAACGATCCTTGAGTTCCGTTTTAAGGCGTTCATTCTCGGCTTGGAGAATTTCACAATCCTCTTCTGCTTGGCGGCGGAGCTTGACAGCAGAAGCAATCATCATTGCAATGATTTCAAGGAGCCGCAAATCGTCCTTGAGTTCATCTTCTGGAGAATTGAACTCATCGACGCTGAGCGTACCTACGACTTCGTGTTCAATGGCGATCGGCACACAAATGAAAGCCTTGCCAGAAACTTTTCCGCGGCCTGTGCGGTCCAAAAAGTTGGGATCCTTCGTGACATCGGGAACGACGATAGGTTTCCCCGTTTCGACAACCTTGCCGGTAATGCCTTCTCCGACTTTATAGCGGCCCTTGCGGGTTTGCATCGGAGAAAGCCCGTGGGCGGTCTCGATGGCGATCTCCCCCGTCTGACGATTATACAACGTAACCGTTGCATGTCTGAAGCCCATATACTCGCCGAGAGTGTTCATCACGGGACGAAGAACGTTCCGCATATCCATATTTTCGTCGAGAATCCGGCTTACTTGATAAAGTAATTCTAGTTCCTTTACCTTTCTTTCGTCATTCGGAGTCATCATTCCCTCTTTTCCTGACTTTATGTCAAGCCTTCCAATATTTTAAGAGCAACACGTTTTCCATCTGCGATGGCTCGCACTACAAGCGAAGGACCGGAAGCTGCATCACCTGCTATGTAGACGCCGTCTGTAGACGTCTTGCCATTTGCATCGTGATAGATGCCGCCGCGTTCCGTAAGCTTGAGGTTGAAAGCATCGACAATTTCGGGAATGGCGTGTCCGGTAAATCCCATTGCGAGAAGTACTAAGTCCGCTTCAAGGATAAATTCACCGTTTTGCTTGGGAACTGGAATCATACGTCCGTCTTCGCCGCGCTTCCATTCGACTTCTACACATTTGAGGGCTTTGACAATTCCATTTTCACCAATGGCTTCAAGCGTGTTTATATTCCATTTCCGAACACAGCCTTCCTTGTGGCTAGCCGATTCCTTGAATACGCGAGGCCATTCCGGCCACGGATTATTTGCTGCGCGAGCGACAGGCGGGCACGGCATAATTTCGATTTGCATAATAGAAGCGGCACCTTGACGCACAGCAGTTCCAATACAGTTAGCACCCGTATCACCACCGCCAATAACGACAACGCGCTTATCTTTCGCATTCATCGTTTCATCCGGTGAGAATATTTCTCCGCCGTTCAAACGGTTCTGCTGAGTGAGATAATCCAAAGCGAAGTGAATGCCGGAGAGTTCGCGTCCGGGGATCTTGAGATCACGGGGAGTACGCGCACCACAAGTGAGGACCATTGCATCATTCTTGCGGAAAATGTACTCGGGAGAAGCGTCAGTGCCTATATTGATTCCCGTTTCAAAATGGATTCCCTCTTGCTGCATCAAAGCAATGCGGCGTTCGATAATCTTTTTAGAAAGACGGAAGTCGGGGATACCGTAGCGCATAATTCCACCGGGATACTCCGCTTTTTCATAAACGGTTACATCCACGCCTGCGCGATTCAAATATTCTGCGCAAGCAAGGCCGGCAGGACCGGAACCGATGACCGCGACTCGCTTGCCAATGCGGCGCTTCGGAATGTTCGGCAAAACCCAACCATTCGCAAAGCCATTCTCGATGATGGTATGTTCAATTTCGCGGTTGGTGACGGAATATCCATCTTGGCCATTCACGCAGGAACCTTCACAAAGAGCCGGGCAGACAATACCTGTAAATTCTGGGAAAGGACTTGTTTCGA
>JALNVO010000287.1 GCA_023231365.1 Fibrobacteraceae bacterium
AACCGGTTTCCCTGATGGAGCATCGCTTGAAAACGAAGGTCCGCTTTACCAAGATCATGCAGCCAACCTGCTGTTTTGAGACTTTCTGCAATGGAATCGGATAGCTGTAACTTCTGCACAAAAGTGTTCACGACATTACTCACATCCCGGCAATGTTCTTCCAATAGAACAGGGCGATCCAGTCGGGAGGACGCATCATCGTCATCAATTTCGGACGAGGACATCCGTTGCTTGCCACGAAGAACCCAGCCCGTTCCACAAGGATGGGGACGGAATTCTAACCCGCCTGAGGTTTCTGTGGTTTTTTTCAATGCATCAAGGGATGCTTTTAACGCTTCATCGGAAATTTTCTCAGGATCTAGTGTCTTCAAAATTTCCCGAAGTTGCATTTCAATCTGATCCGACTCTTCCTCCCCTTCTTTTTCCGATAACACAGAGGAAAAAAGCGTGCGTACATTTTCCGGGCTTTGCGGATGGACACGCAAGACCGGTGCCCGATGTGCTTTGAATCGGGCAAGATCCGCCAAATCCTCAACAGGTTCATTGGATTGAGGAGCCCAGCCCCAAGCATCACAACCCCCTCGGGAACACGGAACGATGATGGTGTCTCCCGGGTGCAAATCAGTAGATGCCGTGCCCAATGTGCTGGAGTCTTGACCTTTCCAGCGAAGAAATGGGTTAAACTTTTTTTCTTCCTGCTTTTTCTTGTCCTGTGTCGTTTCGACAAGGGTCATTTCGTTTTCCCAATCCGAACCGTCTTCCGATGCTTTTGAATTCCCCAACCATTGCCGGGCCTGATACAAAGGCACCGACAAGGCTTCTCCCACCACGGGCGGGCATTCGGAAACAATAGCAGCCCATTGTTCGGTATGTTCTTCCTCAAGATCAAAGCGCCAAACGATTTGAACTTCAGGCGTACCCCGTTGGGGGCCATGAAGGAATAAAGCGGGTTCCGGGACCACGGCTGGCTCTGGACTTGTCTGGACCCAGAGATCCAAGTAAGCAGGGAACATCACCGGTGCATCCAGTGGTTTAGTAATCATTTTCTGCTGATCTTCATTGTTTACATTTTTGAGTTGTTCCTGCATACCGGTAATTCCCAGATCCCAGCCATCCTGAAGCCAGTTCCAGACCACTTGAGGCGTTTTCCCATAGATAGGGTCTTCCCATTTTTCCTCTTCGATTTCTTTGGGAGCCACCAAGATTACATCAGTCTTTTCCAATTTTCCCAAACGGTCCAAACGCCCTAATCGTTGCCGCAGGGAATCTAAAGGACAGACTTCGCTAATCAGTACATCGACATCCAGATCGGCACCGACCTCGACACACTGCGTAGCCACCACAATCAAGGGCTTTGCCTCTTGAAAAGCTTCACGGCACCGCCCGGAAAAAAGACGATTCTTTTGGGCGTCTAGATGAGGCGCCAGAAGCTTTTCCCGTTCCACAGGCCGGGAACGCCCCGTCAGCAAAATGGGGCTTTCGATCTTCCAAGGATCTTTTTTGGCGGTGATTTTGTCTTTAAGCTGATCCGCAACCTCCCGTGCCGTTTTGACCTGATTGACCACCACGAGGATTGTTTTTCCAAGTCCCGTGTAGCTCGGAACCTCCTGTATAATCTGGGACACGAGTCCCCCTATTTCGGGTTTGGCTGTAGTCACTTTGTGCAGAATCTTTTTCGCTTCCAGACGTTTTTTCAGGGTGACGTTCTTTCTGTCATCCTGATTGATCGAAAACAGAGATTCTGCGCTGTGCGGTGTTGCAGTCATGGTCACAACGGCAAAAGGCAAATTCAGAGGATTTTTCGCAAAAGCGCGATATTTAGCGATCCATTCCAAAGTCTGCCGAAAGGGCTCGCTGGTATGGGCCTCATCGAGGATAATGAGACAATCATTGGCAAGCATCGCCGCATGAATGGGGCGTGCAAAAGACGACACCCCATATCCCTGGAAGAGAAGTCGGCTTCCCACCTGATCCACGGTGGAACAGACTAACAGCGGTTGCAGAGGATCGCGCACCCAGTTGTCTTCACGGTAGATACCGCCGCGCAGCAACGCAATTTCCACCGGAGATGAACCTCCTAACTTGAGGAGTGCTTCGCGCATCTGAACCAAAACAGGAATTTGAGCGACGGCGTCGCTCGGATTCAGGGCTTTGCGGATTTTTTCCGCACGGCGATACGCATCATCCACCACAATGCGGCGATCCACCACCAGCACGGTGCGTCTAGGAACTTTGACTCCGCAGGCCAGGGCAAATAGAGAAACATCAAGAATGCTGGTTTTCCCCGCACCCGTAGGTAAATCCAATGTTTGCGGCCAAACGCCTGTAGAGGCCACTTGTTCCAGCAGACGTTGCTGCCACGGAAACGGCATCACCTGATGAATCGCCTGGAAATACTCGGCAAACTGAGAAACTTGCAACATACTATTTGTCCTCCTGGACGGGCTTGCAGAAGCCGTAACCCTTGAATCGCCCAGCTCCTAAAATGACCGGCCCAGTGACTTCCTGTTCCCAGATAATCCGGGCATGCACCATACGACGGTTCGTCCCATCCTTTCTCTGCAACGGATTGTACTCATGTACCGCAGGAGCTCCCGTCAAAAACGAAACCGGACGCACCAGCACCTGCACAGGTCTTGGCAACCCCTGCTTTTCGCACATGCACATAATCTGTTCCGCAGCCCAGCCCGCAGGATCATGGCGGCGGGCATTCTGCATACGGTCCATAACGATGGGGGTCATGGAGGCCCATGTTCTGGATGGTTTGCACCAAGTTTCCGAACGCAGGTTCCACAACGGATTCAAGCTGTCCTCCGGTTGCAGAAATATCTCTCCTTGGGCTCCCAGATAAAGCCGGAAGGATTCATTTTCTACATTCCCGGATCGGACGCTTTCCGCATCGATCAGAGAACCAACAATCCGATAGACGCCGTCTTCCCATTCTGGTTTTAACCCTTTGGGAAATGCAAGGGCCATTCCCAGCAGATGCCCATCGGCGTGGTCATGTCCGGCAAAGGCCAACGGAAGATATGCCAGATGAGGAATATTCTGCACCGCCTTTCCTTCAGAATCATGACCAGAGATCAGGGCACGCAGATTCGGATCTCCTTGCAACTCTGGAATATTCTCCAAAACAGAAATCAGGGCATGGCGGAAGGCTTGAGTCCAGCTCAAAGTCTGCCGTAAATGAATTCTACTTCCGCGAATGCGGAAAATCAGCAGAGGAGATTGGAAATCGCCTTGGGCCACTCCATTTTCTTCGATGTTACGGACATAGCCGATCTGCCGGGACCGGGGAGGCAGAATATCCTTCATTCGTTTGTCCACAATAGCCTGATGGTGAGTGATCAAGACATCCAGCCGACCCGCCTCTGGAACCCGCAAAGTCAGATCCTTGCG
>JALNVO010000288.1 GCA_023231365.1 Fibrobacteraceae bacterium
ACTTCAATTTGAGGCACTCCGCGAGGCTTGGCTGAAATCCCGGTGAGGTCAAAGCGTCCGAGCGTACGGTTGTCGCGGGCAAATTCGCGTTCACCCTGGAGCACGTGAATGGTAACTGCGTTCTGGTTGTCTTCGGCAGTAGAAAATACCTGGCTTTTCTTGGTTGGAACCGTGGTGTTGCGTTCGATGAGCTTGGTCATCACGCCTCCGAGGGTTTCAATACCCAAAGAAAGCGGGGTCACGTCTAGGAGTAAAACATCTTTCACAGCGGAATCGCCGGAGAGAACTGCACCTTGGACTGCCGCTCCGATTGCCACGACTTCGTCCGGGTTGACGGTCTTGTTCGGTTCCTTGTTGAAGAATTCCTTTACCTTGGCCTGCACGGCCGGGATACGGGTAGAACCACCGACGAGAATCACTTCATCAATTTCAGAAAGCTTGAGACCGGAATCGGCGAGGCATTTGGTGCAAGGGCCGACAGTCTTTTCGACAAGGTGAGCCGTAAGCTGGTCGAACTTGGCGCGGGTAAGCGTGAGATCCAAGTGCTTCGGGCCCGTTGCATCCGCCGTAATAAACGGAAGGTTGATGTTCGTGGTTGTGGTTGCCGAAAGGTCGATTTTTGCCTTTTCAGCAGAGTCCTTCAAGCGTTGGAGGGCCATCTTGTCTTTCTTCAAGTCAATGCCCGGGTTCGCTTTCTTGAATTCGTCGTTGATCCAGTTGATGATGACTTCATCGAAGTTATCACCGCCGAGCATCGTATCTCCGTTTGTTGCTTTGACGGTGAACATACCATCGTCGATTTCGAGAATGGAAATATCGAAAGTTCCTCCGCCCAAGTCATAGACGGCGACTTTTTCGCTCTTCTTGGAATTCAAACCGTAAGCGAGTGCTGCGGCTGTCGGTTCGTTCACAATACGGAGCACTTCAAGGCCGGCGATCTTGCCTGCATCCTTGGTTGCCTGACGCTGAGAATCGCTGAAATAGGCAGGAACCGTAATCACAGCTTGCGTGACAGGTTGTCCCAAGTAATCTTCTGCGGTTTTTTTCATCGCTTGGAGAACCATAGCGGAAATCTCAGGAGGTGCGAATTCCTTGTCGCCGATTTTGACACGCACAGGATCGTTTCCAGTGCCGATCAAATGATACGGCATATTCTTTTCGACATCGCTGCATTCGCTTCCACGGCGGCCCATAAAGCGCTTGATGGAATAGACGGTGTTTTCCGGGTTGGTGATAGCCTGACGTTTTGCAACGTGACCGACTAGGTGTTCGCCATTCTTTCCGAATGCGACGATAGACGGTGTTGTGCGAAAACCTTCTGCATTAGCGATGACAACCGGCTTGCCGCCTTCCATCACGGCGACGCAGCTGTTTGTTGTGCCTAAGTCGATGCCAATGATCTTACTCATAAAAATTTTCTCCTTTTTTCTTTTTGCGCTTAAAGAGAGCAAAATGTGTGCCATTCTTTTAAGTGCCTAATTTTCGCTGTTTTTGCTGTTTTTTGGAAGATGCGTTTCATTTTGAAGCGCTTTTCTGTCCGGATTCAAGCCTTTGGAGCCGGGCCGGAAGATACGATGACTTTCGCTGTCTTGAGAAGCTTGTTCTTGAGCTTGTATCCTTTCTGGAATACTTGTACGACGTGGGATTCGGGAATTTTTTCAGAGGGCTGGTTCATCAGGGCTTCGTGTACATTCGGGTCGAACGGTTCGCCGACCGGGTCTAGCTGGGTGAGGCCTGCATCGCTCAAAACCTTGGCGAATTGGTCATGGATCATCGAAATACCTTTGGCAAAAGCATCAAAATCCTTTTGCTTGTTGTTATCCGGGTGTTCGGCGCGTTCGAAATTGTCGAGGACTTCAGATAGTTTTCCAAGAAGTTTAGCGTTTGCCGTTTCAATGAGTTCTATTTGTTCCTTGGCCGTACGGCGGCGGAAATTATCGAATTCGGCCATTAGGCGGATGTGTTTGTCCTTATTGTCAGCGAGGGCGGCATTTAAAATTTCAATTTCAGCTTTAGCCTTTTCCAACTCTACATCCTTCGGATCTTTTGATGGCTTTTCCCCTTTTTTCTCTTCAGGTTTGCTGGCTTCTGTTTTGTGTTCCTCAGGTTTAACTTCCGGAGAGGCTTCCGCAGGCTTGCTTTCTGCCGTTTCGGTTTTAGCTTCGGCCGTTTTAGCGGCTTCATTCGCCTGTGCTGCTTGGGGCTGTTCGTTTGTATCTTGTTGTTGTTTTGAATTTTGTTCTGCCATTATTTTATTACCTGCGGTTTTTGAAAAATTCCTACGTAAACCAAGCAATAATTGTGCCAACCTTTTTTGTTTCATTCTGAAACGAGCCCGGGTAAATTTGGTGAGTACTAAATATAAAAAGGGCCCGACATTTTCGGGTCCTTTGTTTGAAAATAGTGCTTATCTATTAAAGGTCGCAGCCGGAGGAGGTACAGGCGTCCGTGGTGTCGAAAACTCCGCCCGTATAAGTGGACCAATCATCCTGCCATAGGATGTTTGTTGCCTTGGTCGTATTGATTGTTGTTTTATACTTATCGATCAAGTATTGCGGGCATTCCACCTCTTCCCAGTAGTATGTGGGATTGTCGGCAGCCATGTACCAGTCGGCGTACCATTTGCAACCGCGGTTCAAATGAGGCCAGGCTGTGGAATCAAAGACGACGTCGCACATATTCTTTATGCATTGTTGATAGGCGGCAACCGTGTTGTCCCAACCCAAACTCGATTGGCATGTAGTGAGAAAACCGCCGCTTGTGCTTCCTAAATCGCTCGGCGAAACACCGAGTTGAGTAGAAAGAGCGTTAAATGCCCCAACTCCTCCGCCCGGAACCATTAGATCGAACTGGCCTTCTACAACGTCATAACCAATGTTGGATTCCATCACGATCATATGCTTGCCTTTGAGGGCTTTATGGGTGGCTTTATCATCGTTTGCGTGACTGCCTCCATTGAACTGGATGTGGAAGCATTTGCCGCAGGCTCCATTGCTAGATGCTCCTGGACCTGCAACATATCCATAAGAGAGTGTATCGTTGACTTGAATAGGAGCCATATCTGTACAAGAGAATGTTCCACTACCTCCTTCAACACAAGCACTTGGGACTCCTTCGTAGCCCATCCAATATTTTTGAATCGCGTGGCTCAGTGTAAAAGCTGGAACTTCAATATCCTTGATGTTGCAATTGCGCGCTATCGTCATGCTGGCTTGATACGAAGCCTCTGTTGTCGTGTCCACGTTTCCCGGCCAAGAACAGCTCGGTTTGCAGGCATCCCAATAGCGGGAACTCCAGCCCGTGCCCGAACCGCCGGTAGAAAGAAGCGATGTGTAACTTGCAACAGGATATGCGCTGATATCCGAGCCAGCAGATGTGGAACTTTTTGCTG
>JALNVO010000289.1 GCA_023231365.1 Fibrobacteraceae bacterium
GCGTGGAAGAGGGCGTCCTTGAGTTCCGCGGACGCATGAGAGGATTTTAAAAAGGTATCGATTATTTGACGTGGCGATTCCATATTTTGAAATATAGATACGTAAACCCTAAAAAGCGAAGATTTATCTTGTCACATTCTTAATCCATCGTTTGTGTTCTATGCGCCATACGAGAATGGGCAGTTTGAATATTTCGTCGGAGCGGAGGAAGAGGAAGACCAGAGGGAAGGATAATTCCCA
Source organism: Fibrobacteraceae bacterium (assembly GCA_023231365.1). Classification (GTDB taxonomy): domain Bacteria; phylum Fibrobacterota; class Fibrobacteria; order Fibrobacterales; family Fibrobacteraceae; genus Hallerella. Next base: position 241 of record JALNVO010000289.1, read on the forward strand.
GCGAAAACCGGCAAGATAGCCGAGAGGAATGGAAAATAGCCAAAGACTTCCGATATCAAGCGCCGAAGTAAATGTCGTATCTCCTCCAGAACGGAGGATTCCGACGATTGCGGGCGATGTATAGGATTGGAGTATAATCATCAGACATTGGATGAAAATGAGAGTTTTGGCGAGATCGATTGTGTTTTGTGGGATCGCGTAAAGCGAAAGAAGCGGATCTTTGAAGATGTAGAGTGTAGAGGCCATGATGATGCCGACGAAAAATCCGGAAAGGAGTAGCGTATTCGCGTAAGGTTTGGCGAGTTCTGCGTTTTTGCCACTACCGAGCAAGTTTCCGAGAATGGGTGCGGAAGCTCCTGCGACGCCGTAGATGAATACGAGCGCTATTTGCTGTAGTGTGCCGACGATGCTTGCTGCCGCGACGATTGTGGTGCTCAGGTGCCCGAGGACTACCGATTGTGCGGCAATTCCCGTGGACCAGCCGCATTCATTGATGGCAACAGGAAGGCTGAAATGGGCGAAATCCTTAAAAAGCAGTTTATCAAAATGGAAAAGCTTAGAAAAGCGAAAGTGCAAATGGCGGTCTATGAACCGCACATAAATTATCATAGCGGCGCATTCGAGCGAACGGGAAATGAGAGTCCCGTAGGCGGCACCGCGCACGCCGAAAGCAGGGAACCCTAAATGTCCGAAGATTAAAATCCAGTTCAAGAAAATATTGAGTACAAATGAACACGTTGTGACAATGAGCCCCGCCTTGACTTCGCGGGTGCTTCGCATAAGCATGATAAGTGTATTGCTGAAACCGAATAGAAAATATGTCCAACCTTGAATTTTCAGGTATTCTGCGCCGATCCGTATGAGCTCTTCCGAGTTGGTGAACAGCCGCATAACGGAGTGAGGAAAGCACAATATTATGGCACCAAAGAGGAAGGCTCCAATGAGGCTTACACTGAGTGTGATGGAAACGATCTTGGAAATGCTTTCCGCATCGTGTTTGCCGTAATATTGTGCGACAAGAACGCCCCCTCCGCTAGCCATTCCGAATGAAAGAAGGGAAAATATGAAAAAAGGCTGGTTTGCGAGCGTGACCGCGCTAAGGGCTGCTTCGGATAAATTTCCGACCATTAAATTGTCGGAAAGGGAGAGCGAAAATTTAATCAAGTCCTGCAAAGCGATCGGAAGCGCAAGTCCAGCGAGCACTTTGAAGAAGTGCGGCTCTAAGATGAACTTGTCGCGGAAGGCCACGGGCTAAACTCCTGCGAGTTCGGCCTTTTCTCCGGTTATGTTCCAGATTTTGTAGGCGTAGCCCTGCTCGGTGAGAAACAACTGACGGTTCATTGCGAATTCCTGTTCTTTGGAATCCTTGGTGACTATCGTGTAGAAGTGCGCCGGACGTCCGTCGGCTTTGGGGCGGAGCACGCGGCCCAATCGCTGGGCTTCTTCTTGTCGGCTTCCGAATGTTCCTGAAATTTGAATGAGGATACTCGCGTCCGGAAGATCGATTGCGAAGTTACCCACCTTGGAGACCATCAGGTTGCGGAGAGATCCCTTTCTAAAGTCGGCGTAGAGTTTTTCGCGCACCTTGTTCGGTGTTTTCCCTGTGATGAGCGGAATACCGAGCTTTTCGGAAAGCTTAGTGAGTTGCTCAATATATTGGCCGATAATGAGAATGCGGTCTTCGGGTTCATTGTGGCTTGCGATAAGCATATTCACCACGTCATCCTTTTTCGCATTGGTGCTTGCTATGTTTATTTTGTCGCGGTTTGCGGCGAGGGCATACTTCATCTTGAGCTCGGCGTCCATAATGACGCGGACTTCATTGCAGTCCGCCGTAGCGATCCAACCTTGGTATTCGAGAATTTTCCATGGAAGATCGAACTTCTTGGGGCCGATGAGGGAGAACACTTCCGTTTCTTTTCCATCTTCGCGTACAAGTGTTGCCGTAAGGCCTAATCTCCTGGTGGCTTGCATTTCTGCGCTCAAGCGGAATACGGGCGCGGGTAAGAGGTGTACCTCGTCATAAATCATCAGGCCCCATTTGTGCTCGCTAAAGAGAGGAAAGTTTACGAGAGGTTTATCTCTTTCTTCTTTTTCTTCCTTGGCGTTCTCGTCTTCTGAATCTTCTTTCTTGAGGCGCTTCCGCTGAGTGAGGATCTGGTATGTTGCGACGGTGACGGGACCGATTTCCTTGACGTCGCCGGAGTATTCTTTAATTTGGTCGGCAGTAAGCGTTGTTTTGTCAATGAGTTCCCGCATCCATTGCCGCGCTGCAGAAATGTTCGGCGTGAGGATGAGCGTGCGGGTCTTCATCAAGGCCATTGTCGCCATACCGATGAGAGTCTTTCCCGAACCGCAAGGGAGGACGATAACGCCCGAGCCGCCCTTTTCAGAACCGGATGCGTAGAAAATCTGAGAAGCTTCTTTTTGGTAATCGCGGAGGTTCAGCTTTTTGCCTTGGAGTGTCGTTTCCCGGAGTTCCATCGGAAGCGGATCGCCAGAGACATAACCTGCGATATCTTCAACGGGGAAGCCGGAAAGCGTAAGCGTCATCTTTAGAATGCCGCGCTTGTTCGGGTCTATGTAAGCTTTGGTATCGCCTTCAAATTCGGTGATGCAGGTAGTGACATCTTTCAGTTTGCAGACTTCGGCAAAGAGAGCCTTGTCTGTAGATTCAAGGAGAAGTCCTTTTTCTGCTTTGACAAGTTTGAGCATTCCATAGCGGCCTATATATTCTTCGATTTCGGTCGCAACGGTTGATGGGACGGGATACTTTCCCTGGGCTTCCAGCCTGTCGATTACGTCTTTGGCTGTAAGCCCGGTAGAGGCCGCGTTCCAGAGGGATAGATGCGATATTTTATAAGTATGCAAGTGTTCAGGGCTTTTGACGAGCTCCGTAAACGGTGCAATGGTATCTCTCGCTTCTTCGTAGTGCGGATTGTGCACTTCAACGAGGATTTCCATATTGCTTTGAACGATTATTGCGCCTTCAGGATTCATAAGCGCCATATTTAGCAATTTATGCGGTTTCTGGGCAGGGTAAAAAAAAGGTAAAAAAGCCCGGTTCTTAAAAAGAACCGGGCTAGAGCCACCCAGCAGATTTGAACTGCCGACCTGCTGATTACGAATCAGCTGCTCTACCA
>JALNVO010000290.1 GCA_023231365.1 Fibrobacteraceae bacterium
AAAGGGTAATGGTTTTTCTTTAAAATATTGCGCAGGCAAACCATTAATTCACCGCCGGATAAACCCGAGGAAAACACAAGTTCCAGAAAATCGACGATGGCCTCTTTTTTTTGCTCAATTCCTGAAAAAACAAAAAGAACTACCGCAGTAGCTCCTTTTGTTCCGAGGAAAACTTTTCTTTCCAAATCGTTTAAGGGAATCTCTGAAAATTGCTTTGCGACCATAAATTAAGTCGTCATCCCTTAAAAAGTCAGCCAGCCCAATAAAATCAAAGAAAAATGGTGTGAAAAACATGCAAGTTCTTGTATCTTAGCGTCAAGATCCTTGCAGATAACTTGTATGTACAAACCATCCAGAACGACACCCCAAAGCACTCTCTTTTCCAGGCTGGAAGAACAGCTTGACAGAAAGCATCCTCTGTACATCCTCTCGGACAAGGTCCGCTGGGATGTCTTCGAGACCGAATTCAGCAGGCACTATCACGCCAAGAAGGACCGCCCCTGCAAATCCATACGACTGATGGTGGGACTGCTGATCCTGAAGCATCTGCGGAACCTGTCGGACGAGAGCGTCGTCCTACAATGGACTGAGAACGCCTACTATCAGTACTTCTGCGGCATGGAGGAATTCTCAATAGTGCCGCCATGCGAGGCGAGCGAACTCGTGCACTTCCGGAATCGGATCGGCGAGGAGGGAATCGAGCTGATTTTGAAAGAGAGCATCGCCATCAATAACGGCGACAATGATGACGATGACAAAAGCAACCGTCCCTGTTTCATTGACTCCACGGTGCAGGAGAAGAACGTCACGTTTCCCACGGATGCGAAGTTCGCGAAGAAGATCATTGCAAAATGCAGGAAGATCGCCGATGAGATGTCGCTTCCCGTGCGTCAGAACTACACGCGTGCGCTGAAGGCCCTCTACCGGGACCAGCGTTTCCGCGACCATCCGAAGAACAAGAAGAAGGCGTCGCAGGCCGGCTCGTCCGCGAACTGGAACGCAATCTGAAAGCGAAGAGAATGTTCGGAGGATTCAAGAAAATGATTGAATTGTTCAAAAGTATTCTGGCGCAGAGACGGGATTCGAAGAAGAAGTGCCATTCCCTCCATGAGCCCGGAGTGGAGTACATCAGCAAGGGCAAGGAACACAAGAAATATGAGTCCGGGAACAAGGTGTCCATCGTGAGAACGGCAGACGGTCTGATCATCGGAGCCAAATCGTTCCGCAATGAATATGACGGGCATACGAGGCGCCCCGATGTCCTGGCGGGCGACCGGGGCTACCGAGGCCGGAAGACATCGGGGACTACCCGGCTTGTTCTGTAGGCGCGCCGGCATAGGGCCGACGATCGGGCACCTGAAATCGGACTACAGGCTCGGGCGCAACTTTTACAAGGGCGTGTCCGGCGATGCCATCAATGTGATGCTGGCCGCCATTGCGTATAACTTCAAAAGAGCCATGAGTGTTCTTTTTGCGCTGTTCCTATTCTTGCAAGAAGCATGGTCCGTATTCAAAAATCCGGAGCAAAACGTATTTGCTGAAAGATCGGCTCATGCAATGAATTTTGGATAGTGATTTTTTAAACGCTAACTATTTAGTGCTTTAGCACTTAGTACCAAACGATCCCTTCAGAGAGAGACTCAGATCCTTCATAGATGAATTTGGCTGATGTATGAACGAGGTGCTGATGATGACGCGAAGCGCCCCAATTCATCGAAACGGCTGATCCCATTGGGATGTTGCTGTTTCTGGGTCTTCGGAATTTTTATAAGGCGCGTCCCAGGAATTTTTGTACGCTTTTTTCCTTAAGCTGGCAGAAGAATTAATGGGTATTTTAATTTCGTCAGGATAAGCTTCGTACCAGTAAAGAGATGTAAAATAAGTGAAAAAGCCGAAAACAACAGATGCTGCAGTGATAGATCTACTCATAGAAGCTTGGCCTAAAATCTGATTTCCGTCCTTTGCTTCAACAATGACTCTTTTTGACACTCCCCGGTTCCCGTAATAATAACAAGAGCCATTGCAAATATACTCGCCATCCACATAGATGTCGTGGAGTTGCCCGTCATTGCTGGAAATCCATGTTTTTGTTGAGCATGCAGAAAGCAGCAGTACAAAGATGCACGTTCCGAATAAAAATTTTCTATTCATGCTGTTTTTCTTCTAGAATCCAGCTTCTACAGTAAATTGTGGGCCGTTTGCCAAGTATTTGTCGACTGTGTATGTGGCAATGACGTATTCAAGGCGGAGACGTATGGACACTGTGCTTGTGCGATTCAGCATCAAGCCACCGCCAACGCGGAACAAAATTCCGTTTTTATTTTCTTCATCATCATTGTCATAATCATCATCAGACCCTATTTCCACTGAGCTATAAGAAATCCCACCGCCTAAATAGGGAGTAAAATCTGTTTCAGAGAAGGGATAATAAGCAGAAATTCCAAAAGCGAGAAGAACCATTTCCTTGTCATTATCGTCATCTATAGTTGCCTGGTTAAAAGAGCCTTCTGTTTGTACAAGCAAATTGCGTGCATCGTAGAGCCAGAATACTTCTAACCCCGGAAGAAACAGGGGACCCGGATCTGTTGTTTGTAATAAGCCAGAGATGCCTACGCCAAATGAATTATTTGTTCTTTTCTGGCGGAGTGGTGCAGATTCCTTTTGGGTAACGGATGTAATTGTTGCGTTGTTTGCAGCTTCTTTTTTTGTTCCTAAATTTTTTGCCATCCGTTCCAAGATCGGATCCAGATCGTCCGGGCCTGTGGCTTTCATTGCATCGGTCCAAACTTTTTCTCCTGTTTTTGTATCGTAAAGACTTAACGTGATGATGACCGTTTCGCCTAAACGCGTCATATCGCCAAGTATGTATTTGGAGCAACCTTTGGCGATAGCCAATTGCTGTACGGAATCTTTGCTTGGTTGGTGAACAAGGGAGTCTACTTGAGCAGGAATAGTGATTTCATAGCGCCCGTCTTGTTCTGCATAGCGCTGAAAAATTTTTGCGGATGCAAACTGATAATCTGAATGAATATTCGTCAATTCATAGAATGACATATAGACTTTTTCTGTGGCAAAAGCGGATGCTACAAGAAGAAAAGGGAACCACAAACTAAAACGCATAACTGAACCTCATTTTGAAGTTGGCACCATTATAGACAATATAGGCAAAAAAAGCTGTTCCCGAGAAAAACCCACCAGTACGCTAGCACACAAGTGGTGCAAATCATGGAAAATCAACGTTGCAAAGCCAGATGTTCCCGAGCAGGAACCAAAGGCCCTTCAAGGATCTACCCAATCCTCGAATTCCAATCCCTTGAGAATGATGTCATCCACCTGTATTTCGCCGTTGGTCTCAGTTTGCCAAAACAGG
>JALNVO010000291.1 GCA_023231365.1 Fibrobacteraceae bacterium
TGTAAATACTGGATTTAGCTAATTTTTAGAGGCTGCAATTACTTCCTTTCTGAAGAAAGTAAAATATGCTTCAATGGAGCCGCACTCTTACGAGTGCGGAAATAACGAACCGAGCGGCAGCATCCGAAGACAACGGACTCGGCTTCAATGGAGCCGCACTCTTACGAGTGCGGAAATTTTCTTCCATTACGTACTTCCCACAGATATTTAGAAGCTTCAATGGAGCCGCACTCTTACGAGTGCGGAAATCAATTTCCGACAAAATGGGCGGCGGGAATACCTCGGTGCTTCAATGGAGCCGCACTCTTACGAGTGCGGAAATTTACCTATCACTGGGGGATTCGTGATGTCCGTGGATGCTTCAATGGAGCCGCACTCTTACGAGTGCGGAAATTCCGTTATTCTCCGGTAAAGCACTCTGTATCCCGGAGCTTCAATGGAGCCGCACTCTTACGAGTGCGGAAATTCCGCATCCTTAAAGGACAGAAGGGAATCTTTTGAGCTTCAATGGAGCCGCACTCTTACGAGTGCGGAAATGAACGTGGCGAGCGAGAAGATGCGGCGCAAGGAAGCGGCTTCAATGGAGCCGCACTCTTACGAGTGCGGAAATTGTGGTCAGACCGTCCGCGCTAACCCTATACAACGTGCTTCAATGGAGCCGCACTCTTACGAGTGCGGAAATATCGTGTTTTCGCCACTGGCGAACCACGGAAGCTCAGGCTTCAATGGAGCCGCACTCTTACGAGTGCGGAAATAAATTTTCGCCCCGGCCATTCCTTTACGCACAAAGTTGCTTCAATGGAGCCGCACTCTTACGAGTGCGGAAATGGGCGGTGGCGCGGGAACAGCAGGCCCAATGGATTCGGCTTCAATGGAGCCGCACTCTTACGAGTGCGGAAATGAGGATGGTGAGCTGGTCATCCCTAAGCCCTATAAGGCTTCAATGGAGCCGCACTCTTACGAGTGCGGAAATTTGTAAATGGTGTCCTGCTTGGGGAGGGGGAGGACTAGCTTCAATGGAGCCGCACTCTTACGAGTGCGGAAATTTCAGGGCGCGACAAGACTAGTGATCTTGTGGACTGGCTTCAATGGAGCCGCACTCTTACGAGTGCGGAAATTCACGGCGCGCTGTTTACGATGGACGACTACAATATTCGCTTCAATGGAGCCGCACTCTTACGAGTGCGGAAATCAAGATATCCGATGAGATACTTGCCCAGGGCTGTGTTCTGCTTCAATGGAGCCGCACTCTTACGAGTGCGGAAATGGGAGACAGGTATTTCACATTCAGACCATTTGAAAATCGCTTCAATGGAGCCGCACTCTTACGAGTGCGGAAATAAAAATCCTTTGATTTATAGGGCCTGATCTGACTAATTAGCTTCAATGGAGCCGCACTCTTACGAGTGCGGAAATCGAATGTGATCTGGAAAAAATCCAAGATGCCCCTCATGCTTCAATGGAGCCGCACTCTTACGAGTGCGGAAATAAGGAGGGCATCACTCTCCGGGGTGCCAAGTTTGCCATGCTTCAATGGAGCCGCACTCTTACGAGTGCGGAAATAGCGCATAAACCGCGCCTCGGCGATGCGCATTTATGCGGGCTTCAATGGAGCCGCACTCTTACGAGTGCGGAAATTAGCTACCTGATCCCCCACAGCATCTGCGCTGGCATAGCTTCAATGGAGCCGCACTCTTACGAGTGCGGAAATTTGTTTTACCTCGCACTAGATTATACCGGGGGCCCCCGCTTCAATGGAGCCGCACTCTTACGAGTGCGGAAATTAACTTATTTGTTTCTCAATGGCTCTCTTTTGACTTGGCTTCAATGGAGCCGCACTCTTACGAGTGCGGAAATCGGGGAACTCTGGCTTACAGACAAAACAATCGACAAGCTTCAATGGAGCCGCACTCTTACGAGTGCGGAAATAGTATGTCCTCGATGTCCACGGGCGTGAGGCGGACGAGCTTCAATGGAGCCGCACTCTTACGAGTGCGGAAATGCTGCCCTTCCGAATACTTGATTTCTCAAGGCTTTGGAAAAGGCTAAACGAACCATACACAAATGTACAATATTGAGGCGCTTCAGGCATCAAAATACATTCATTTTTATCTACCGAACTGTCAATCAACGCGAGCGGTGCACGACTTTTTAGAAGCACTGGACCGCTCGAAAGGAAAATATTCATACTATTTTCGCTCTGGGCTGAAAAGCCAAGGGTCGTCCAAGTGCGTAAAAACTTTCTTCATCTACCTGCCGGGAGGCAATTCCAAGATCAACAATAAGCACCTGATCACTCTTTTCATTCATAAAACTCCTTATTGCGCTTTCCATACGAATTTTTTCAATTTCATTCAGATCACACAAGAACACAGAAAACTGCAAATGATCGCCATAGTCCTTCATGACTTTGAATACCTTTTTAAGGCGTTTTTCATCTGTGATATCATACGTAACCAAGTATCGCCTTCTCATCGCGTGAGCATCCCCGGATAAACGGGGATTTCACCCCGCAGATGACGTGCCAATAGTTGAGCCTGAATCGCAAGAATCCGGCGCCATGAGCATTTGTAGTCAAAGACAGGATGCGTCGCCAAATGATCCATGCGAGCCTCAAAAGCCTTCAGGAAGCCCTTCCTTCCACCGGCATTCAGCATACACGACGATTGGGTCCTTTCAAAATCAGAAGGAGAAACCATTCCCGTGTTGATCGCCGTAATGACTGCGGAATCCACAATCAGGGACCGGAACTCCTCCATCAAGTCCAAGGCCAAAGCCGGCCTGCCATGACGGGGCTGGTGATAGAAACCCCAGTGCGGATCCAGCCCAACCGCAGCCAGCGCCACGGCACACTCCTTGGCAAGGATCGCATAACCGAAACTGAGCAAAGCATTGACAGGGTCTTTGGGCGGACGGCGATTACGGGAAAACTCATCGAAGTCCCAGTCACCTTCCACGCGCGGCTTGAGCATAGAAGGAAAATTCTGAAAATAATTGCGGGCGATAAGGCCTTCGATTCCTAGAAGTTCCTCTAAAGATTTTGCAGTTTCCACCTGTTGAATCAGGCCGGCCATGGCGTTGAGATCGTTTTCCGGCACATTCTTTCCATTGCGACGCAATAAAGTCCTTTGATTGGAGCCCTTGGCGGTCACGATGGCCTTGGCCAATTGCAGACAAAACACAGGATCCGCAGCCTTGGCAAATTGAGCAGCACGATCGTATGCGTTGCGCAAGCCAAACCCTTGGGAAATACCATAGAACCAATGTCCCATGGAAAGATGCAACACCGGAATTCCATGCTCTGCAAGCAGATGGAATACCGCAGGCGATACAGAGACGTTGCCGCACA
>JALNVO010000292.1 GCA_023231365.1 Fibrobacteraceae bacterium
ACGGAATTCGCAAGGCGGATGATCTGTTTTGCCATCCAATAACCCGGGGCGGCCTTGCCTCCGATGAGGATCGTGCGCGGAGTGACTTCCTTGCCGTCCTTGATTTGGAGGTAGAGGTATATCGCGTGCAGGATATTCAAGAGCTGGCGCTTGTATTCGTGAATGCGCTTCACTTGTACGTCGAACAAAGTATTCACATCGAGATCCACGCCCTGCGTTAGCTTCAAATATTTGGCAAGGCGCTTCTTGTTCTCGAACTTGACCGCCATGAATTCCTTGCGGAACTTGGCATCGTCCGCAAACTTTTCGAGCTTTTTCAGGTCGTCCAAATCCTTGACCCAGCTGTCGCCGATGTGCTTGATGATGAGATCGGACATTGCCGGGTTCGCCTTGCGCACCCAGCGGCGAGGGGTTACGCCATTCGTTTTGTTGTTGAACTTTTCCGGCCAGAATTCGTAGAAGTCCTTGAAGAGGCTCGTCTTGAGCAGATCGCTGTGGAGGGCTGCGACTCCGTTCACCGACGAAGAGCCGACGATGGAAAGGTACGCCATGCGCACCATCTTTTCCTGCCCTTCCTGGATGATCGACATGCGCGTGAGACGCGCCGTGTCGCCGGGCCACTTGATGGAAACCTGGCGGAGGAAGCGGGCATTGATCTCATAGATGATCTGCAAATGGCGGGGGAGCAACTTTTCAAAGAGCGACACGGGCCATTTTTCAAGCGCTTCCGGCATCAGGGTGTGGTTCGTATATGCGAACGTCTTCACCACGATTTCCCAAGCATCGTTCCATTCCAGTTCTTCCACATCGACAAGGATGCGCATGAGTTCTGCAATGGATATTGCCGGATGGGTGTCGTTCAACTGAATGGCGACGCGCTCCGGGAAGATCTTCCAATCGTTGCCGTGGCCCTTCTTGAAGCGGCGCACAATGTCTTGCAGGGATGCGGAGCAGAGGAAATATTGCTGCTTCAGGCGGAGCACCTTTCCATTCATGGACGTATCGTTCGGATACAGCACCTTTGAAATGGTTTCGGAGAGTTCCATGTCTTGCACGGCGGCGATGTAGTCGCCATTGTTGAAATACGCAAGGCCGAAATCGTCAGCGCTCTGTGCGCTCCAAAGGCGGAGGTTATTTACCGTATTGTTGCGGTAGCCCGGAATCGGGGTGTCGTACGGAAGGGCAATAACGTAATCCTTGGTATCCCAGCGGTTGTGGAGCTTGCCATTTTCATCTTGAAAGCTCACGACATAACCGCCAAAAGGAACTTTCAAGGAATTCGCCGGGCGGGCGATTTCCCACGGATTCGGAAGGCGAAGCCAATTGTCCGGGCGTTCTTCCTGCTGGCCGTCCTTGATCTTCTGATTGAACATGCCGTATTCATAGCGGATGCCCATACCCGTCGCCGGAAGTTCGAGCGTCGCCATAGAATCGAGGAAGCAAGCTGCGAGGCGGCCCAAACCGCCATTGCCGAGGCCTGCATCCACTTCCTGTTCGCGGAGTTCTTCGAGGCTCATTCCGAGCTCATCCAAAGCTTCCGACACGGCTTTTTCAACATCCAAGTTCAGAACGGAATTGCCGAGCGTGCGGCCGATCAAAAATTCAAGGGAGAGATAATAAACGCGTTTTACGTCCTTCTCATAATAAGTTTCCTGAGTCTTAATCCAGCGATCGATCAGACGGTCGCGCACAGCGTAAGCTACGGCCAAAAACTTTTCGTGATCTGTTACGGTATGCTCATCGCGCGCAAGCGTGTGACGAATGTGGTCCGTAAAAGCCTTCTTGAAAGCTTCGACGGTCGTCCCCAAGACTTCGGACTTCGGGGATTCTAAATGGGCTTCTTTCTTTGCGTTCATAAATTCGCCTGGAGAAAAAGTGGAAAGGACTAGAATTTTTCTAACGAAAAAAATCTAGTAAAAAAACTTTTAACTTTTCATTTTTCAAATTGTCGATTATTTGAATTTTAAAAAACGGAACGCATACTTCAAAAATTTTAACGGCATTTTTCTTACAAAAAACTTGCTCTTTCCGTTCTTCAAGAAAGCACGTATGAGTTCATAAACCTGGATCTGCTCCTCTCTTGGAAGAGCGAGGAGGAACCGGCGGAACTTCATGATCTTCAAGTGTTCCTTGCCAAAGCGCTCCATGCAGCGCTTTTCATAAACATGGAGATATCGCGCCGAAAGATCGCCGGAATCTAAACCGGCACCCACGACCTCCGCCGCAATCTGTCCCGCGCGCATCGCAGACGCAATGCCACCGCCCGTAAGCGGATTCGTATGGTGGGCGGCATCGCCCGCCAAAAGCAGGCGGTCCTTCACATAATGCTCCAAATTGCCGGAAACGGGAATGAGCCCGCCCACGACCTTATTCACCTTTGCATCCGGGAAAAACTTCTTCAGATATTTCAGGGCAATTTCTTCAATATCCTCACCCTTTTTAGGTGGAATCAAAAAACCAGCGCCGAAATTCGTCACATTGGACTTGAGTTTCGGAAAGCTCCAGATATAACCGTCATTGATAAAATCGCGGCCCTGCCAGAACGTGAGATAATCCGGACGGGTCAAAATTCCCTCCACTTCAATATCCACGCCCGTGCAAGTAGTCGAGGGCTTCATCTCAGAAACAATACCAGCCAAACGGCCAATGCGGCTTTCCACGCCATCGGCGGCAATCACCATCCTCGCCTTGATAGTCTCTGTACCGCGTGAAGTCACAATGGAAACTGTCCTGAAATTTCCGTCATCCTCGCCAATCGCCGAAGCGCGTGCAAAAGTCTCCACCTCCGCACCGGCATTTTCCGCCAAGCGGGCAAGACATGGATCGAATTTCTCGCGATTGAGCATCACACCCACGTTCGGTATGGCGGCATCCAGTTCCACGCCGCCGGGGCCATACACATAAAGCCCGTTCAATTCCGTCTCAATGCAATTCAAATCAATCGGTCCGAATTCCTGTTGCAAACTATCGAGCTTCGTACTCGCCTCACCGCAGCGCACCGGGAATCCGATCCTTTCCCGTTTTTCAATCAAAAGGACGCTGTGTCCAGAGCGCGCCAAATTCCGCGCAGCCACACTCCCTGCAGGGCCCGCGCCAACCACCAGCACATCGTATTCCGTCCGCTTCATTTATCTTCCTCCAAAGCAAGGGCCCCTGCCGGGCACGCGCGAGAGCAAAGTCCGCAACGGGAGCATTTCAAATGGTCGATCTGCAAATCAAGACCATACATATCAAGAGCCATCGCCGGGCATATACCAACGCACCCAGCGCACTCAAGGCACTTCTCTCGGGAATGAATCAATTTTTTCATACTTGCAAATATAGACTAAATCACCTAAAAAA
>JALNVO010000293.1 GCA_023231365.1 Fibrobacteraceae bacterium
AAGCAAGCTTGAGTGCGACTCTCAATTTGGGCGATTTTGACGCTTCGCGTCACCACTGCGGTTCGGTCATACAACCAAGCGAGCTTGGTTGTGCGACACTCACCTTGCATGGTATTGACGCTTTGCGTCATCGCCTGCATTTCGGTCATGCTCAAGCTTGCTTGAGCGCGACTCTCAATTTGGGCGATTTCATCGTCCGCTGCTGCATCTCGGCAATAAAGACAAGCAAGCTTGCCTTTTCTGCACTCGATTTGCAAGCTGTTCACTTCACCAAAGCAATTTTTAGAGGTACCCATAGTGGAATTTCTGAATTAGAATCGCTCAACTAAAGTCGCATTCCAGTTTGCTGGAGCATATTGAGCGCTCTCGATGAGGCAAAGCCCCGGTCGGTTTGTTGCAGAGACACGACTTTTTACCCCCACATTTGTGTGTGTGGGCGCTCTCAAAGATCCCTGCAAAATATTTACGGTTCCTTAGAGAAAAGAACTTTTGATTCAAGAAAGGAAATTCTCAGCGGTATTCTGGTCTTAATTTTTGCAGCAACAAGAATCATCATCGCTGCTGTTTTTGTGCTTGCCGCAGCATTCGCCGCCGCCGTTGCCGTCTTTATGCTTGCCACAGCATTCACCGTCACCGTTGCCGTCTTTATGCTTGCCGCAGCATTCACCGTCACCGTTGCCGTCTTTATGCTTGCCGCAGCATTCACCATCGTCGCCACCATCTTCGTTCCCGCAGCAGCAATCATCACCGCAGCTGTGTTTGGCGGCTTCGATTTCTTCTTCGGACACCGGACGTGTTTCAACGACTTCTATTTCAAAGTGGAGCGTCTTGCCGGCGAGTTGGTGGTTCATATTCACCGTTATTTCTTCGCCTTCAACTTTGGAAACGGTAAGAGGGAGCGGTCCATTCGGGGTGTCTGCGTAGAATACCATACCCACGGAGATTTCTTCGTTCTGGAAAGCCTTGCGTGGGAGAGACCGGACGAGCTCTTCATTATATTCGCCATAGCCTTCAGATGGGATTACGTCAACTTTGAACTTGTCTCCCTTTTGGTGACCGAGCATCGCTTTGTCGAGCCCCGGAACGATCATTCCCTGACCTTGAATAAAGTCAAGGGGGGATTTTCCGGCAGAGGTGTCGATGACTTTTCCGTTATCATCAGTGAGTGTGTAATGCATCGAAACCATTGTATTGGCGACAATTTCCATATAAATCCTTTATGCGGCTTTTACCGTTCAGTTTGAGGAATTTAAAGATACAAAAAAGGATTAGCGGATTGTCAAGTATTCTGAAGAGATCTTACCGTTTTCTGTGACTCTCAGAATGTATTTCCCTTTAGAAAGTTGACTGATAGGAATTTCGCAGGTCCCTTTTGCGATTGTGCCTTTCAAAAGAGTCCTCGCTTTTTTCCCATCTAGGCTAAAAATGGATGCATTGACAAATGCGGTTTGAGAAAGTGTTAAAACAAAGGAATTCTCGAAGACTTGCAACTGGATGCTTTTTGCCTTGGTTCCTTGTGGAATGGCGATAGTCCCTGGCACATAGGTATCCCAGCCGGGCATTTTGTCTAAAGTAATCACATAATCGTGATTCATAATAATATTCCAGTCTTTAGCCGTATTGTCGTGAGCCCAACCGTCCATCGTATAATCGCCGTACCAAGGCATAAAATAAGACCAGCCGGCAGCGTCTGCGACAAGGTTGTCTGGATAAGGGACGGAGCCGTTTTCTGAAAGGGCAATAAGTTTTTTTGCTCCATACATATCTTTCAAGTTTTCAAAGGAACTCATCAGTGAGGAATGGTTTGCTATGCGGGGATAGTAATAGTAATCGCGGCCGATGATATCGACGTAGCCATCGCCCGGGTACCAATTAAGTGCATCGCCAGCTTCATCCGTTGTCCAGACCCAGATTAGGTTGTTCAACCCATGGGTGTTTGTAAAACGGTTGAACATTAATTTATACAATGCTTTTGCAGCACCTGCTCCGCGGTACCCCCACCAGAACCATTTCCCGGAAGCTTCATGGAGCGGCCTCCAGAGAATGGCGACTCCTGAATCCTGTAGATCTTTCAAGTATCCCGCGACGACGTCCATATCTTGAATAATTGCTTTATATTCTCTGCTAGTCGTGTCCCACTCCGCATAGGTGGTGGAGTCGACAAAAGCGTTGTTCAAATTAAACGTGGTGTAGGGAGTGTTTCCGGAAGATGCGGTGTAAAAAGCTTCTACGGAATCTGTCGGGTCTTTCCAGTGCCAGTTCATGGCGGGTATTCCTCCGCGGCGGAATACTGTCTTAGCTAGTGAAACCACGGCTTTTGTATAGCCTTGGTGCCATTCTGAAGTGGAATTTAAACCGGTGGCGTGCAAAAAATCCAACCCGATGAGGGCCGGCATTTTACCGCTCACGGAATTAATCCACGCAATTTCAGTTTGGTTCTCCATTGTATCCGGTGTATAGTGCCCATCGTTTTGCATTACGGTGTTGGTCATTACTCCGCTAACAATGTGGTTGCCGAAGTTTTCTAGTAGGAACGAAAAAATTTTTTTGGCGCTTTCGGAGGCGTCCGTAACCATTGTTTTTGGAATTTCAAATGGTGTAGATTCAAAAGGAGTGATTTCAATATAATCGAGGTTCACCCAGCCCCAAGATTTGACGATGCAGATGACGTTAGTTCCCTTTGCGAGCTTGATTTTGCGTGAAGCTTTTGTATAAACCCAAGTCTCCGTATAGGGAAATGAAATTTGTCCGACACTTGCCGTATCAGAAAGACTTGTACCGATAGAAAGATTCTGTATTTTCCCGTTGGAATCGTTAGGTTGTCCGTAATTCATCCAAAGAGTATAAAAACCGGCGCTGTCCATATTTACGGTAAAGACGAGCGTCCCTCCGTTCATTTTTACGTATTCTCCGCCAGAAGCGGAATTCAAGGAAACCACTTCTATATCGTGGTCATTTTCTTGAATGGCATCTTCGGCTTCATAGCGCATTTCGGCATTGGCAAAAGATGCGGCGAAAAATAAGGCGAAAATGAAAAGGATGTCTTGTTTCATATTTGAAAATTACTCTTTCTATTTTCTAGAGGGTTCCTCTAAAAATTCATTTTTATGAAATTGTCAATAACACATCGCAATAGTGGACTAAAGTCCTGTTGCCGAGCCTCAGGCAATGGCAAAGCAAGCTTTGCCGCTGTATTCGGCTTTTGCAACAGTCGTCACTCAAAGATAGCCAAGAGCGCTCAAGCCGAGGATCGCGATAGTGAACTCGTTCACTATCATGATCGAGGCGGAGAAGCGGATGCCGAAGGCATCAATACCGCCAGTATTGGCC